>JBEAZU010000226.1:0-5914 GCA_041169945.1 Bacteroidota bacterium | reverse complement strand
CCTAATTTCTTATATGCATAATATTCAGCTGAATATTCTAAGGTTCCTGGCAAAGTATATGTTTCATTTCGTCCATATTTAATATATTCATATGCTGTACGCCCATAAAATTTCAAGACTCCCATTTTATTAATATCAACTATATGACCTGTTTCATGGTGTAATGTAAATCTATCATAATCTGTATCTCCAGTTAATTTTACTACAACATTTCGACCTAATGTAACTCCATAACCTTTTGGTGTAAAAATTGAACCTCGTCGATATATTTGACCAAAATTCTCAAATTCGCAATATATTTCTGGGTCAGGAATAAAAGAAGCTCCATAAGCACCAATTCGTAATGCAGCCATACTGCCTTCAAAAGCAGCACCATACAATGCACCTTTCCACATATAAGATGGGTCTTGTGTCATTGCTGAAAGCACTCCTCCTGAACCTATACCTGAAGCACCACCCTTAAGACCATAAAACCCTAGTTCGTAAGCTGCATTTTTTAGTGCACCTCCTTCTACACCAGAGAAATTACCGAACATTGAAGAAATACCACCACTAGCTGCACCAGAAACACTTCCCATCATCGCGCCATTAGTAAAAGCGCCTGCTATATCGCCTGCATTTCCTCCTGATAATGCTGCCATTCCTGCTCCATTTATACCCCCCGCAACAAGCCCACCCATAGCACCGCCGGCTACACCAGCCATAAATGTACCGGATCCACTAGCTGCTGCAGATGCGCCCGCAACTCCGCCTACGGCTCCCCCTAATCCTCCAGATACTCCACCTATAAATGCTCCTCCAATCATATATCCCCATGTTTTACCTGAGCTAAAATTCCAATTGCCAGGATTGTAACTGTGATTTGCTATACTCCCTCCAATGTATGACCCAATTATAGCTCCAATAATAATTGCCGCAGTAACTAATTCTTCCCCATTCGGGTCAATGTTACTCAATGGATTATTCCAACAATATGAGTACCTATTAAAACTCTGAGTATTATCAGGAGCTTGTATGTAAGGGTCGGCGGAGAACATACGGCAAGTTAATGGGTCGTATAATCTTCCGTTCATGTTAATGATATTTACATCATCCAAATGTTCATGCCCGGTGTAACCTCTTGCTGTAATAGTTGAAACAGTAAAACCTGTGTATGACCAATTTGTAGGATTTCTACGTCTGCCCCATGCGTCAAAACTTTGTTCGGGCTCAGCATGTGTTCCGTCTTCATTGAGCAGTTGCATGGTAGAACCTAAATGGTCTTGCACTAGGTAATACAATTTGCCTACTCCGTTGGTTTTTACATACATTGCCACCGTGCCGTTTGCTCCCGAAATATAATAAGTTTCTTTGGTTATCGCGCCTTTTATTTCTTTTTCATAGCCTGTGGCATAATACCTAGTAAAGTTTTGGCTTGATGTGGCGACATTAGTAAAACTCATTTTTACTCTTTCTTGATTAGGGCCGTAGCTAATGGTATACGTCAAATTTCCCTCTTTAACTTCTGTAACTTTGTTAAATATGCTGTATTTTAAGTTTTGTGCTAAGCTAGGAAATTGTGTTTGATCATTTATGCCTATTAATTGGTGTAGCTTTGTGGCATCGTAAGTGTATGATCCTATGCCTGTTTGGGCGTTAATGTTTCCGTTACTTGCATAGTCCATTGTTTTTACTAAAATGGTGTGACCCATCGTTTTTAGTCTATCCAATTCATCATAAGTAAAAGTTTCGGTTAAGTTTCTGACTACATCTTTACGTGAAAGTAAATTACCTGTAGTTTTTTCAAAATTATAACTGTAATTAAAAGGTGTATTGCTACCTGCGGTAGCAGTAATGCCAGTTAAGGTTTTGAAATTTGGATCGTAACTATGTTTTATATTTATTGCAGCTCCAAGTATATCATTAGTTTCTGTACCTGTTACAACACCTTGTGTCCAAATTGGGATATCGGTATTGGTTGTAACAGATTTTAAAAATCCATTTTTGTAGATTTGTTTTACTACAAAATTATTGGGGTAAGTAATTTGATTTACCGTACCATTGAGATTGTATTGATATTTAGTTTCAAATGTTTGTAATTCGTTAAGCTCTAAAAAACTAGTAATATTGCCAAACGAATCATATAGGTAAGTTTGCTTGTTTCCAGTGGTGGTATTGGTGATGGTAGCAATTTGACCAATACCATTGCCAGAGGCAATATAAGTATATACAGTATTATCACTTGGGTGTATTTTTGAGCTTATTCTACCCAATTCATCATAGGTATTGGTGTATGTACCTGCGGCATCTGTCTGGGTTTTCAACCTTCCATAAGCATCATAATCATAACTTATTGTACCTGTATTTGGATCAGTTAAACTTGCTTGTCTGCCATAAGTATCATAGGTAATAATATTTGTACCTGAGTTTACAACATTTCCTAATTGGTCATAAGTATAAGTTACACTTGATCCTTTGGCATCTATAACCGATATTTTTTGACCAAGTGCATTGTAGTTGGTTTCTGTTGTATTTCCTTGGGGATTGGTAATGGTTAGTTTGCGAGTGCCATATGTATACGTTACAGTATTGGTATTGGTGCTTATGGTTTTAGGTCGCAAGTAGGAATCATAACTGTCATATTCAGTATAAACAGGAATTTCGCCTTGAATATAGCTGATTGACTGTTTTTGTAGTGTTCCGTTAGCATTGTAGAAAGTAACACTTTCTAAGGTTTTATTGTTTACCGTTCCTTTGCTTGTTTTTATTACCCTGCCAAGGGCATCGTAATACTGGGTTTGATCAGCGAGACCTTCTACTTGTGATATAACAGCAATTACAGAATTTACAGGATTGTTACTTGTCCATATTGATTGTGTTTTTGCATAACCTGTTGGGGCATTGGTTTGAATTAAATTACTAAACCCATCATAAATATAGCTTACAGTTATACCATCAATCCCTGTAGTTGATGTTCGTTGTCCTAATGAATTATAACTACTGGTAGTACTTTGAGTTAATTCATTAGTCGATTTAAGCACAAATCTTCCAGTATTGTCGAATTCAACTGTACTTATTTTAGGTAATAATCCTGTTGCTGTAACAGTTACCGTTTTTGGTATACCAAGGTTGTTGCGATTATTGTATGTAGTTATTACAGCTTTAGGCAACTCATCAAAATCAATTTTGGAGGTTAAATTTCCTTTGGCATCATAAACAAGCGTGGTGGTAAATGTGCTTGTACCTGCAGTGGTAGTTTTGCTGGCAATGATTGTTTTGGGTAAACTTGGCAACCACGAAGCTCCATTTACAAAGCTACTCGAGGTACTGGTTTCAGTTGCTATTGGTGTGCCAGTGGCTGAGAGTCCGTCAAAAACTTTATTTGTGCTTGTTACTATATTTCCATTAGCATCATAACTGACTTCTGACGAAGTAGTATTGTTATCTAAAGTATTGGCATTTATACTTTTTTCGCCTGTAATGGTAAATACATAACCTGTTTGTGTGATTGTTTTAGTTAAAGTAGTACTACTGGTTGGCGTTATATTTCCTAAAGGCATAGCAATAGGATTGATAGTAAAAAATGCACTCGTGGCTAAATTGGTTGAGGTATTAGTATTGGTAATTTTCTCAAAACTTGCTCCACCTTTAAAGGTATTAATCACTAAGTCTTCGTACTTGAAATTGGTTGTACTTAGTCCTCCAACACCATTAGGTCTTTGAATATTACTTACTACTTTCAAAGTGCCTCCACCCATATACATCAAGTCGCCTGATGCATTCTTAGACTTTACATAGCTATTGTTAGATAAAATATTATAATTAAAAATTGTAGTATTATCAAAACCATCAGTAATTTTATCTATTAATTCATCATTCACTAAGGCATTATAGGTAATAATATGAGGATTATCATTTATAAATGCTTCAATAATAATGTCTGTTTTCCCGTCGTTATTATAATCAAAGCTAGATACATTTTCCGGAAGTAAATTGCCTTGATAAACTTTAGTAAAAGTTTGTGTTTCAGCTACAAAATGAAGCCCATCTTTTGAAAGATATAGATCACAAAACAATTGATTTGCATTCGTATTTTGATTTAATATAAATACATCTGCTTTCCCATCATTATTATAGTCACTTACTAATACTTCTGTATCATCATTATTGGTATCATAATTAGGCAATGCTACATTTACAGGGGTTTCAAATGATTTACCATTAAACAAATACATATTCCAAACTGGGTTGCCATTATTAGGAGAATATTGTAAAATATCTACTTTCCCATCTCCATTAAAATCGGCAGTAAAGTGTGTCACTAAAGGCTTATAAGCATCAGCTGAAACATTGACAACATTAGCTGGAGAAATAAATGGTTGACTATAACCAGCACTAGTAAGATTGATAATGATAGAATAAAAAGGGAAAATAGCCATTAATTCTGTTTTACCATCTCCATCAAAATCAACAACCCTTAAAGGAGAGTTTAGAGTTGCTAAAAAGTTAGTGGGCACAAAACTCAAATTCACGGCCATGGTAATTGCAACATTATTATAAACAATATAATCCGGTTCATTATTCCCATCAAAATTACCTACGATAATATTGGTATTGGGACCTTTAAATTCATCATTGATATTGTATTTTGTGGTGCCTGTTTTTTCTACAAATGCAGTTCCGTTAAATTCATAAATGCGCGTTCTGATTTGACCTAGCCATTCCCAATGGTATAGCAATTCTGTTTTACCATCTCTATCAGTGTCTATCGTATTTAAAGATTGTATAATTAGCCCATCTTTTAAGGTTCCGGAAGCCAACAAAACTCCATTTTGGTATAACTTCCATGAATTGTCGGTGTATGCTGGAAATTGAGGATTTTGAGAATGTGCCAACTTATATTTTAAATATGCAGACGAAACAGCTAAATAATCAGTTAATCCATCTCCATTAAAATCGCCAGGTATAAAATTTGCCTTTTGATTGGTGTGAGATTTGGAACCATTCAGCGTTTCCATTTTCTGAGATATTGATGTTCCCCAATCCATTTTGGTAGTGTTTAAGCTTGTTCCATCTATACCTGTTTCTCTAAGTTCTGACAATTGAGAATAAACAAGATTTGAGGCATAGTTCATATCATATTTTTTGAACATTATATTACTCGTATACATCACTATGCTAGCTAAAAGTCGCGGTTGTGCAACCTTACCAAATTCTGAATAACAGGTATTATTATCGCTTCTTTGATCATATATGAATTGAATTTTATGGTAAGGAGATAAGCCAGCAGCATCATTACCAGTATATTCAATGGTTTGAATCCAACTTTCACCATTGGTTTGACCATACGTAAAAATCATATAGTTGCCATTGGCATCAGCAATTTTATTGATTCTCCACATCAATGTATTGCCATTGGCTAAAATCCTTGAATCGGCAGTATTTCCATATTCTAATGTTTTACCGTCTTTACTTTTGACAATAAAATAATCAGCAAACTGCTCTACACGACTATAATTTTCAATTTCAAATCCATAACTACAACCAGTTGAACCGTAAGTACCGCTTAGTTTTATGAGTCGAGAACCATCCAATACAAAACCATAGCTAAGTGTAGGTTCGTTTGTAGTTTCATTATTGTAATAAAGTGTTTTATTTGCTTTTGTTATCGCCGACAACCCACCCAAATCCCAACCTTTCCCCAACAAACCATTGCCTGCTTGTGAGTTATAGGCAATACTCAAGCTTGGTTCCATACCTGCTGTACCGTGTGGAATATTTAAGGGAATGGTATAAGTTGCCGCTCCAGTCGCGTTCACATCCGCACTCCCAGCAATAGTTCCCACCGCATTGGAAGTACTAAATGGCGTTTGGTTGCTTGGTGTACCGGTGCTAGATAAGGTGCCATAATTAGCTGGTGGGGCAATATTAGGGT
>JBEAZU010000225.1:0-2530 GCA_041169945.1 Bacteroidota bacterium | reverse complement strand
GCATCAGGGATAAAATCATGGACCAGTTTAGGGCAAAACATACCCAATTTTTAATTGCAACCGATATCGCTGCCAGGGGAATTGACGTCGATGACCTTGCTTTTGTGATGCAATACCAATTACCCGATACCGCTGATTTTTATACCCACAGAAGTGGTAGAACAGGCAGGGCGGGTAAAAAAGGAATGTCCTTGACTTTTGTGTTTCCTGAAGAAGAACACAAACTAAGGGCCATGGAGGCGGAATTGGGGATGTCATTTATTGCCTACGAAAAACCATCGATGGAAACCTTAGAAGGCAGTAGCATTATCTTGTGGTCAAATAGAATTGTGAAAATGAAATTGAGTGACATAGATCCTGCTATTCGAACCAAAGTGCTTCAAAATTTCTCAAAATTATCTAAAGACCAACTCATCGATCGACTGATTTCAGACCAATTACAAATGGGCTAATTGTTGGAAATGCAATTTAATTTGTTGTATGTGTAAGCCCGTTGACGCATCTCAAAGTTCTCAATATCTTAACACGAATAAATAGGTAAGTTGATGAATGTATTCGGTTCATTTCTTTGGGGGTATCTTGGTTCTGCTGTTAAATGGCTATTTTGCATTATCGTTTATCAAAAAAATAAATCTATTAGTTCTATTTAAGGCTTGCTGAAAAACTTGCTTATCTATTAATCATTACTTTCATTCTAATTTTTGTTACTTTTTTCCTTGATGAAAAAAGTAACCAACGAAAATCAAGACTCCGCCACGGCGGACATTTGTATAAAAAATGCTACGAATTTGCTCCATTACGCTGAAACAAAACAAACTCGCCCCAAATTTGTTGGAAATTCAAAATAGTCGTGTGGCTCAAACAGTGTTTTGTTTTTATTTGTCAAAGCATAATCCTGCAAGTGCGGGATGGAACGCAGATTTAGCTGATTGAACGGATAACCGCTGATTTATTCTTTAAGTTAACGACATTTGGGTTCACGCCTTCGACCTGGACCAAATGCTAGGTTGAAACACCAATTAAGGTACACCATAAAATCCATTGCTAAGAAAATCTTAACTTCCTAATTTCGAAATTTTATGGCTAGGTTTTTATGAAATTGATTGCTAGAATAAGTCTTGGTACACGTCACCACTACGTTCAGACGTGCACTAGCTTTCGCGATAGACCGGGGGCTAAATACTAGATTGAAATTTATTAGCGTTTTTTAGCAAACCTGATTTAATTTAAACTTCAAAATTCAAAATTTAACATTCGTTGCTTTTGAGTTTTTCAGCGGCCCCTAAATAGTCAATACTTTTAATGACTGATTTTTCAGCAAAATTATTTAACTTGCATGTCCTTTTAACGGGAACCTACAAAGCTATTTAATAGTCTAAAATACTATATTCAATGTTGAGCGAACAAGAATTACGTCGTCGTGAAGAACGCGAAGAATTGATAAAAATGGGGATTGATCCCTATCCTGCTGATTTATTTGAGGTAAATACTACTTCTGATGCGATACTTAACAACTTTACTGACCAACCAGATGCTTTCCAAAAGGTGTCTATTGCTGGAAGGTTAATGAGTAACCGCGACATGGGCAAGGCTTGTTTTGTGAGTTTGCAAGATGCCAATGGCAGAATTCAAGTATATGTTCGTAGAGATGATATTTGTCCTGAAGAAGATAAATCTACTTATGATGTATTGTTTAAAAAACATACTGCACTGGGTGATATTATTGGTATTACAGGATATGTATTTGTAACCAAAGTAGGGGAAATCTCCATTCATGCTACCTCATTTAAAATGTTGAGTAAATCATTGCGACCATTACCTACGGTAAAACGCGACGATGAAGGCAATGTTTTTGATGAAGTCACTGACCCTGAATTTAGGTACCGTCAACGTTATGTCGATTTAGTAGTGAATCCTCAGGTGAAAGAGGTGTTTATGAAACGCACTAAAATCATGACCTCGTTGAGGAATACCTTTAATGCCAATGGGTATTTGGAAGTTGAAACGCCTATACTGCAACCTATTGCTGGCGGAGCGGCGGCTCGTCCATTTATGACACATCACAATGCCTTGGATATTCCTTTGTACATGAGGGTGGCCAATGAATTGTACTTGAAACGATTGATTGTGGGTGGCTTTGATGGGGTTTACGAATTTGCCAAAGACTTCAGAAATGAAGGCATGGACCGTACCCATAATCCTGAATTTACGGTGATGGAAATTTATGTAGCCTACAAAGACTACAACTGGATGATGACTTTTACTGAGAATATGCTTGAAAAAGTGGCCCTAGATTTATATGGAGATACCAAAGTTCAAAGTGGCAACAACGTCTTGGATTTTAAACCGCCATTTAAACGCATCAGCATGTACGATGCTATCAAAGAATTTACAGGCATTGATATTACTGACATGGATGAAGCAGGTTTGGTAAAAGTATGTGCCGACTTAGGCATAGAAACCACTCCTGCCATGGGTAAAGGAAAATTGATTGATGAAATATTTGGAGAAAAATGTGAAGGAAATTATA
>JBEAZU010000224.1:0-3187 GCA_041169945.1 Bacteroidota bacterium | reverse complement strand
TGTTGAGAATAGAAAATTTCTAAAATAAAAAAACATTGCAACCAAAAAACAACCATATCAATATTATTGTAATTTCTTCTCCCGATCACATTCCAAATGAAGCTGAAAAAATACAGGCTTTGTTTGATGCAGGGATTGAAATCATTCATCTGCGCAAACCTGATTGGACAAGAGAGGCATTGCTTGGTTTGATCAAAAGTGTTAAGCCAAGTAATCTTAAAAAACTCGTCATACACAGTCATTATGATTTGATTGAGACGTATAATTTGAAAGGCATTCATTTTACTGAAAAATACAGAAATGAATTGTCAGACATTCAGCTTAAAGGTTTAGCAACCGTTTTGAAAAGAAAAGGAATGACCCTGAGTACTTCATTTCATCACTTTAAGGATATCAATGCGCAAGGCAATGCTTTTGATTACGCTTTTTTGAGTCCTGTTTTTGACAGTATTTCTAAAGAAGGTTATCAAAGCAATTTGAATTTGGAAGAATTGAAAAGTGATTTTCAAACCATGCAAACCAACACTAAAGTATATGCCTTAGGTGGCATTACCGCTGAAAACATTCCTCTTTTGGAAGGAATCGGGTTTGAAGGGATTGCATTGGGAAACTATAGGTCATTGTAATTTTGAATTTTAAATGCTTAATTTTTAATTCAAAATTCAAAATTTAAAATTCAAAATTTCACGAAGTGATTTCAAAATTACATTTTATCTCACAACCTTCGCCAAGCCACCAACAAGCCATTCAAGAAGCTTGTGAAGCGGGGGTGAAATGGGTGCAATTGCGGGTAAAAAATACGGAAGAAGCCGCATGGTTAGCGGAAGCCAAAGCATGCAAAACCATTTGTCAGCAATATGGAGCGACATTCATTGTCAATGACAACATTCAGATTGCCAAATTGGTAGGCGCTGATGGAGTACACCTTGGTAAACAAGACATTTCCCCTGCTGAAGCCAGAAAAATACTTGGTCATGACATGATTATTGGTGGAACAGCCAATACCTTCGAAGACATTCAATACTTGGCCGCACAAGGGGTAGATTATATTGGCTTGGGACCATTTAGGTTTACTTCATCGAAAGCTAACCTGAGTCCTATTGTAGGATTTGAAGGTTATCAAACCATTGTTGCACAGTGTAAAGCTGCCCATATAAACATTCCAATCATTGCCATTGGAGGCATTTTGGTGGATGATATGGCCGCCATATTGGCCCTTGAGATCCATGGCATTGCGGTGGCTTCCTTGATCAATGAATCAAAAAACAAAAAGAAAATTGTTTCGGAAATAAATGAAGTTATTGGTGCCCCGACTTTTTTGTCGTGGCACCAATAATATTAAGTGGTAAAGGTAGGGTTACAATTCCCTTACGATATAAAGTCGGGTATATCAAATAAGGGTTGGTTGTCGTTTATCAAAAATGAATTTTGATTTAAACAAATTATACCACCTCTACAACAGAGGAAATAATAGGCAAAAAATCTTTTTTAATAGAGATAATTATATTTTCTTTTTAAAAAAGATTCGAATACACTTATTTCCACATTGTAACTTATTTGCCTACTGTTTAATGCCTAATCATTTTCATTTATTGATACAAGCAAATGAAAAAAGTCTTGAGTTAGACAAAAATGATAAATCTATATTCAGTGGCGGTTTAAGAACATTGTTAAGTTCTTATACACGAGCAATAAATATTCAGGAAAAAAGAACAGGGTCTTTATTTACTCAAAACACACATGTCAAATCTCTTGATTCAAACGATGATTACGGTTTAACTTGCTTTAATTATATTCATCAAAACCCATACTCCGCTAAATTGGTTGATAAAATTGAAGATTGGGAATTTTCGTCATTTAAGGATTATGCAGGGAGGAGAAATGGAACACTTTGTAATCAAATTGAAGCACAAAAATATTTAACAATGGATTTCGAGAATTTCTATCAACAATCTTATCAGATGATTGCGGAAGATAAATTGAAGTCAATCTTTTAATTAATGTAACTGATGCCACGACAAAAAGTCGGGGCACCAGTGGAATAACAATATCAAAACATGAAAGACTTAAGCATAGCCGATAAAATATTTACCTCTCGTTTGTTTACCGGAACGGGCAAGTTCAGCGCTACAGCGTTGATGGAAGAAGCCTTGTTGGCTTCTGGTTCAGAACTTGTTACGGTGGCATTGAAACGCGTAAACGTGCATGACGAAACGGACGATATTTTGGTCCATTTGAAGCATCCTCAGTTTAATTTGTTACCCAATACTTCTGGCGTTCGCAATGCCAAAGAAGCAATTTTTGCGGCCCAATTGGCTCGTGAAGCCTTAGAAACCAATTGGTTGAAATTAGAAATTCATCCAGACCCAAAATACTTGTTGCCAGACGCTATCGAAACCTTAAAAGCCACTGAGGAATTGGCCAAAATGGGTTTTATCATCATGCCTTATATTCATGCCGACCCAGTGTTGTGCAAGCAATTGGAAAACGCAGGGGCTGCGGTAGTGATGCCATTGGGCGCACCCATTGGCAGTAACAAGGGTTTAAGAACCAAAGATTTTCTGGAAATTATCATCGAACAAAGCAAAATACCAGTGGTAGTAGATGCTGGCATTGGCGCACCGTCTCATGCAGCGGAAGCCATGGAAATGGGCGCAGATGCGGTATTGGTCAATACAGCGATTGCTGTTTCGGAAAATCCGGTTCAAATGGCGATGGCTTTCAAATTGGCGGTACAAGCTGGTCGAATGGCATTCGAAGCCAAACTTGCCCAACCAAGAACCTTGGCAGAAGCGAGTAGCCCACTGACGAGTTTTTTGAATGAATTATAAAATTGTAATAAATATATTCAATCATGATTGATCAAATAAATTCTGAAATTGACTATGAAAAGGCTTTATTGATGGCAGATGAATTCTTTAAAAATCCACCACTTCAAGGCTCAGAAGGTGCTAAGCAATTTGAATCACTTTTGCTGTTAATTAAAAAATAGGAGGATAAACATTATCCAATTAACTAAATTGTCAGCTAAAATTTAAAAAGAATTGAACGCAGATTGTACGGATCTGACGGATTGACACGGATTTATTATTTAAAGTTTAAACTGATTTTAATATTATTTATTTTTAGAATGAAAGAAAAAGAAGTAACAGAGAAAATTCTCAGAGCTTACCATACTGTATATAAT
>JBEAZU010000223.1:0-5202 GCA_041169945.1 Bacteroidota bacterium | reverse complement strand
AAATCCGAATCATCGGCGTGCCATTTATTTATTCTTTTAAAGAATACACTGATTGAGTAGATTATACTGATAAACGTTGATTATGCCTCTTTGTATCTTCTATTAATTCAAATAAAACCACCATTTAAATGCGTTTGCCCTGATATATAAAGCAAATTAGGGCAACACATTAATGCAACAAACCCCAATACATTTGCATTAAATAGGCTAAAAAACACGGATACCAATAATTTAGGTATCCACAACTAACCCTACTTAATCATTCGCAAGCAGTATCAAACTATCCGTCACCAGTGCATCAAACTTTTCCTTATCTGCCAAAAAGGCTACTTCTATGGGTAAATAAAAAATGGGATAAGTACTTAGCAATTCTTGTAAAACAGGATCCAACAATTTAACCATGTCTTTTTCAGTGGTGATCAAGCATTTATTTCCTCCAGGAAATTGATTGAAAGCTGTAATCAATTGGGTAACATCTGCCACCGTATATTGGTGATGGTCTTTAAAATCAAAGGTTTGCAACAAATCAAAAGAGGAAGCCACATAATGTTGAAGTGGCGTAATATTAGCCAAACCAGCAAACAAAAGCACTTGCTTACAAATGGCCGTTTCCTTTGAAATGCTATTCAAAGATATTGGTTCACCGTATTTGATTGTGGTAAAAAACACTGGCTTTCCTGGCGCGTATACTTGAATTTTTGATTTTATTTGTGCCATTTCTGCGGTAGACAATACTGCGGGAGATTTGCTTACGACAATGGCGTCTGCACGTTTTGCACCAACCCTAGATTCTCTCAACAAGCCTAAAGGCAAAACATAATCGTCGTAAAACGGACGCGTATAATCACTCAACAAAATATTGAATTGAGGTTTTACCTTGCGGTGCTGAAATGCATCATCGAGTAAGATAACTTCTGTTTTAGGATTTTCAAAAACGATACAAGGCACGGCATAGGCCCTACTTTCGCAAACAGCCACCGTAATGGCTTTGCCAAATTTTCTATAATATTGATACGGTTCATCTCCTAAAGTTTTAGCGGTAGCGGTATTATCTCCTAAAACAAAACCCTTTGTTTTACGACCATATCCCCTACTTAAAACCGCTACTTGACTATTGCCAGCCAACAACCTGATCAGGTATTCTATATGTGGCGTTTTACCAGTACCTCCAACCGTTAAATTACCCACCGCTACCATGGGCACTTCAAAAGAGAAAGACTTAAAATGACCTATATTATAGAGATAATTTCGCAAAGTGGTGATACACTTATACAATAGCGCGAAGGGACTTAATAAATATTTAAAAATTACCATGTCCAAAATTAGGATAAAGACAGAATATAAAAGTATTTTTAAGAGATTTTTTATTGTAACCTATTTAAACGCTAATGATTTATGCCCCTGATAGCAAATTCTGATTACCGATCACCTTTTTTTTTAGGCAATGGGCATGTTCAAACCATTTTACCCGCCTTATTTAGAATCACCAACGGCGTACAATACCGAAGAGAACGCATTGCTACGCCAGACGACGATTTTATTGACTTAGATTGGTCCACCCAAAATACAGGAACAAAACAATTGGTTATTCTTACCCACGGCTTAGAAGGCAACAGTACCAGTAAATATTTACTTGGCATGGTAAAAGCACTAAACAAGGCGGGATACAATACCCTTTCATGGAACATGAGAAGTTGTAGTGGAGAAATCAACAAACAAGTACGGTTTTACCATAGTGGCGCTACGGAGGACTTAGATTTTGTCATCAACTATGCCAGCAAACAATACGAAGCAATATATTTAATGGGATTTAGTTTAGGTGGCAACATTACCCTCAACTATTTGGGCAAATCAGCACATGGTGTTCTAAATCCTATCGTCAAAAAAGCCGTCACATTTTCAGTACCATGCCATTTGGCCTCCTGTGCTTTAAAAATGGAAAAGCCCCAAAACAAGGTGTATTTGAGTAGATTTTTAAAAAGTTTAAAATCTAAAATCATCCTCAAATCACAAAAGATGCCGGGCAGTTTAAACATTGAAAAAATAGCGCAAATCAATACTTTCGTGGCTTTTGACAACCGTTACACTGGCCCTATTCATGGATTTGAGGATGCTACAGATTATTACAGTAAATGTAGTTCGCTGTATTTTGTGCATAAAATAAAGATTCCAACCTTATTGGTCAATGCTCAAAATGATCCCTTTTTATCAGAGGAATGTTTTCCCTACAAAGAAGCGATGTCATCGTCAAATTTCCATTTTGAAGCCCCATTGTCGGGTGGTCATTGTGGATTCATCACTTTAGGCAATGACACCAATTGGGCAGAACAAAGGGCCATTGATTTTTTTAACCAAGCCTAATTAAGGCTTGCTGAAAAATAGTTTATTATTGATTTATAGCTATTTACAGCCTGCTTTAAACAATATCATTGATGGTATTTGTTTTAAAATCAAGTGCAAGACTATTTGGATTTTTTAAAATATACTTTGCACGCGTTGTCTAAAATACTAAAAGCAGCAAGGATTAAATGGGGTTTTAAAAATATGATTCAGCAATCGTAAGATTTGGGCGTGTCCGCCGTGGCAAACGAGGCTATCCATTGGATTATATTGATTTAAAGCGTTGATTCATATACCTTCAAACATATCCATTTTAAGAACGAAAAAAAACAATCCGATAAAACGTATTCTCAAGCAAAAAAAACTATATTTGACCAACAATTTTATAGGTCTAATTTTTTAACCATTAAACTTTTATCTCATGAAAAAACTACCAATTGTACCTCTACTGGTGCTTGCTATTTTAAGCCTCAGTGCTTGTAATTCATCTGACAAAACAGACACCACCTCTACAAAAACGGACACATCTATTGTAAATGTCATGGATGACGAACCCAAAGACATCGATACCAATAAAGTGATAGAGGACGATAAAAAAGAAGAAAAAAAGGAAGAGAAGGAAGAGCAGAAAACCAAAAAACCTTAAAACAAAAAAGACTTCCAGTTTCGGCTGGAAGTCTTTTTTAGTATGATTGGGAGTTAATTATTTCACTAAGAAATTGCTTTCTCCAATTTTATAACCGTCACAATATACGACTACTTTGTAACGACCTTTTCCAAAGTCGCTGTCTTTTTCATATATCAAAGCAACTTTTTGAAGCGTATTGTCAAAATCAACATTCATCTTTGCGGTATATGATTTCAAATCACCGTTAACCGTCACTGTTCCTCCACCAAGCAAAGGATCACTGAATACACTACCGGCATTGTCAACCAAGGCAAAATACAAGGACTTACGTTCTTTTTTAGCAATTTTATTATCCCCTAAAGAGAAGCTCAAGCGCAACTTGCTAATATTATTATGGTTAAACTCTGTTCCTTTGTATTCTTTTCCTTTGGCATTTAAGGCTGAGAAAACGAAATTTTCAGCTTTTAAGACCGAAGCCAATTCAATTTGTTTGGCCATTTCATCCTTTTCAGAATTGATGCCTTTTAACGAATCGCCAAGTTTCCCTTTTTCTTGCGTCAAGGTTGTAACATCACCTGTAAGTTTCGCATTTTCTAATTTCAACACTTTAATTTGTTGAAATTGAAGCGCCAACTCTTTCCTTAATTTCTTAAGTTGTTTTTCGTATTTCGCTTTAATTTGCCCCACAGACAAATCACTATTTTTAGCTTCTGCCAACATTTGGTTCACTTGTTCTAAATCTTCTTGTAATTTAGAATTATCGACCCCAAGTCTTTCGTTTTCAGCTTGCAACTCCATGAACTGTTGTTTCATTTCATCAAGCTCCTTGGTTTTACTTTCTGTTTCTTTGGTTTTTTCTGAAACTTCTACCGATTTGGCTTCTAGTTTAGTCGTAATCTCCGTATTTGAATAGATCAAAAAACCAATTACGCCTGCTTCTACAACCGCCAAGGCTAATAAAACAAAAACCCAAACAGATGATTTTTTCTTTTCCTCTTTAGGTTGTTGGTCGTCATAATCATGTTGGTCTTCTTCAACATGGTCAATTTCTTCTTCATGATGTTGATCTTGTTCTTCGTAAGTAGGCATAGGGATGATTTTATTTTACTATTTAATTATTCCACAATCAAATTGAACTTTTCGCAGAATTAATTACAATATTATAAAAAAAAATTAAACAAAAGAATACAAAAACAATATTTATCTCCACAATTTTTCAAACACCTAATTCACACATTTGTTTTTTTGATAGGCATACACCAGTATAAAATATAAAGTGACAAAAATCATTTAAAAAAGTGCCGACAATTGCATTCTTCCCAAATGAACGACATTGACAAATTCTGATTTTCGGCCTTCATAACTAAAGGTAAGTTGTAAACCACTGGTGAGTTTTTCTTGCCAATTAACCATCCAGGTATAATTATCGCCAGGTTTTAAAGCCTCTAGCATTTCGTAGGCAACGGCGGTGTTGACATTACCCTCAAACTTTATTTTAATAAGTTTCACATTGGCGGTAATGGTTCTACTGGTCACTTTACTGATCCTCGTTTCAGCTGAAAATTCATGCATTTTCGCTTTTTCAATGGCATCAGCCAGCAAAATATTTTGTTTATCATTATATATATAGCCAGCCGTAAGCCTAAAATTATCGATGGGTTGAAAGGCCATTTCGGGTTTAAATTGATAGGCTTGAATGGTGTAATTTTTATTCGACAAATAATCTGAAGACAACGCTTTTACGTTCTTCACCAATCCTATTTTAAGATTGAAATAAGTTAGAAAATTAGCCCTTGAATTGAGTTGTTGTTCTAATACTTTTCTCGTTTCAAAACCATTGGTGAGCAATTGCTTCCCCATCGAATTTTGAAAAACAAAATCAAAACCATAACTAGGATTAGAGCGGTTAAAAAAAGACGTAGACCTAAAATTAGATTGTGTAGAAAGTAAAACGGTATCTATTATTTTGGCAAAAGGATTAAAGCGGTCCTTAAAATCATCGGAAGTAATCTTTTTATCTAAGGTCCACGACAGGACATTGGAAAACTTAGACGCTACATTTTTGATAAAATGCTGGTCGCGCCAACTGCGAGGAGCCGATACATTGAGTCGATAATTGATATTGCTCGTGTAAGCATTGATATATTGGTCAGTAGGAACAAAGCTTCGTATAAATTCTCCATTGGGATCGTTGTATACTTTTTCCAAAAACTCATTTAATTGTTGTACCCCAT
>JBEAZU010000222.1:0-8819 GCA_041169945.1 Bacteroidota bacterium | reverse complement strand
GAATACTAATTACCTCCAATATGTTATTAATTTATACTACGAATATTACCTCAAGGGTAAAATACTCATTTGATTTAATTTTTAAACATATTCTTAAAATAGAGTATCAATTTACTGAAGACAAGGAACTTTATTTCAATCATTTTGGTGCTAAGTTTAGTTATGGCCCAACTAAAATAGTGGAAGGATTATTTTTTGGTGCAGCTACGATTTTGTATGAAGATGACATTCACAAACAAAACCTTGAAGCCATAGATTGGAATGGCATGAAAGGATTTTTTGCGGTAAAGGATTTGGGTTTTTTGCCTTTTGATCCATTTGCTACTGCATTTTATATGACTTCAAGGTATGAAGAATATACCGCTATACACAAAGATAAATACAACAGGTATCTGGCCGAAGAAAGTTTGGCTTATACTTACAACTTATTGGACAAACCAATGGTTAATTTTTATGCTTTGGAAATAAAAAAAATACTTCAAAGTTTTTATCCTTCCATTAGTTTTCCGGAATCAAAGTTTAAATACATTCCTACTTTTGACATTGATGTAGCGTATCTTTATACCAATAAAGGCTTGATTCGTTCTTCAATTGCCTTTTTAGAAGATTTGTTTAAGTTAAGGTTTACCAATTGTCTGGATAGAGTGTTGACGTATTTAAAAGTTAAACCAGATCCTTACGATACTTACAAAAAACAATTTGAAACAAATGACAAATATAATTTGAATCCACTTTATTTTGTATTGTTGGGTGATTTTGGGGGTAATGACAAAAATATTCCTCACCATAATAAAAACTACATGGCCCTGATTAAAAAGTTAGCTGATAAATATGAGGTTTGTTTTCACCCTTCTTTTGGTTCAACGCGTTCAGAGAAACAGGTATTTATCGAAAAGCAAAGATTAGACAAAATTGTTGGTAGAAAAGCAACAAAAGCAAGACAGTTTTTTAACAAACTTAATTTGCCAACCTATTATCAGCGATTACTTGGCTTGGGTATCACTGATGATTATTCTATGGGGTATAACAATCATTTGGGGTTTAGAGCAGGGATATGTACCTCTTTTCCCTTTTTTGATTTAGAAAATAATGAAATCAGCCAGTTGATGATTCATCCATTTTGTATGGTGGATAAATGCTTCAAACTCCATCTTCGTATTCGTTCTACAGAAGTAGTTTATCATTCAAGGGTAATGATGGAAGCGATAAAAAGTGTTGGAGGCGATTTTACAGTAATTTTCCACAATGATACCTTAGGTACCAAAAAAATGTGGCAGAATTGGAAAACCATTTACCAAGACATTTCAAAAATCGCCAAAGAATAAGCTTCGATAACAAGTAAAAATTAAATCAAATCAAATATGTTAAACAATGTCTTGAGTTTTTTTACCGTAGTGTTGTTTAGTATGTTTAAGTTTTTTGCCGGACCTCTAACAGGCTTGGCCTTGAAACTACCTTTGTTAGTAACCATTTGTGCTACCATATTGGGGATGATGGTCAGTGTGCTTTTTGTAAGTTTTTCGGGTCCGTTCATGAAAGAAAAAGTAATCAACCGCTTTTGGCCAACGAAGGTTTTGTTTTCTAAAAAAACCCGTAAAATTGTTTCTATTTGGAAAAAATATGGCTTGGTTGGTGTAGCCTTTTTAACGCCCATATTGTTAAGTCCAATCATTGGAACCATGATTGCAGCCCGATTTGGGGAAAAACCTCCCCGAATTATTCTTTATATGTTCGTTTCCGCTTTGCTTTGGGGAATTGCTTTGTCAGTAATTTTATACCAAATCCAACAAGTGGTGGCTTAGGCTTGAAATATTTTGTTACAACCGCTGAACGATCTATTTACTCATCTAAAATTTTAAAAATCTTACTGACCACCGATGCATCCCATCCGCGTTTGTTGCTCAACACGATAATGGTTGATTTGTCACAAGGACGTCTTGCAAAATAAGGACAGAAGCCATGCCACAAACCGGCATGAAAAACTACTTTGCTGTCGTCGTCTTGAATATTGGTACGCCAGCCGAATCCATAATTGCGTTTGCCTTTAAATTCTTTGTTGGCTGGGGTATAAGCTTCCTCCAAGGTACTCAATTTTACTATTTTCCCACTGTAAAGTCCTTGGTCCCATTTGAACAAATCATTCACACAGGAGTAAACACCCTTGTCGCCAGAAATCCCATCCAAATAATCATGACCTGAAGGAAACCAGTTACTTAAATGTCCTGTGGCAATATTTGTTTTATTGTTCAAGGAGCCAAATGTGAAAATGAAGGTATTGTTCATTTTCAATGGTTCAAACACATTTGATTGCATAAAGGCTGGAAATGGCATGCCTGTTAATTTTTCAACTATGGCGGCCAAAATAGCATATCCGGTATTGGAATAATCGTGTCTTCTGTTTGGACTAAAATTTATTCCTGGCCTTTTGTCAATCATCAACTGAACCAGGTCTTGGTTATTGATGGGGGTTTTTCGGTCGGTGATATGGTCACAAAACCACATGTACTCACTTAAGCCAGAACGGTGCGTGAGCAGCATCCTGATGGTGATATTTTTATAGGGGAAATTGGGGTAAAATTTATTGATATTGTCTTCATAATCAAGCTTTCCCTGTTCTTTCATCATCATGATGGCAACAGCAGTAAATTGTTTAGAAACGGAAGCCAGTTGAAAATCTGTATTGATATTAAGGGGTTCACGCTTGCTGTAGTTGGCGTATCCAAAAGCATTTTTATACAACACTTCCCCTTCTTGGGCGACTAAAATACAGCCGTTAAAATATTTTTTTTGCAGTAGGTTTTCAATCTTTTTAATTTTTCCGGTAGCATGAATGTCTTTCAAAACATAGTAGCTCTTATCAAGTTCAACGTCAATTAAATGATATGCTTCATGGGGTTTTGCTGTGGTGGTTTTCACTTCATTTTTAACCCCACAACTCAGCATCAATGAAGTCATTACCCACCATATAATTTTTAAAAACGTATGCTGCATAAAGCAATTCTCTATTTTTTTAATTCTGAAACGCCCCCTGAAATAATAAATTTCATCACTTCTGCGGATGACATTTCAATTGGGGTCACGTTTTGTACGGGAACAATGAAGAGTTCGCCGGAAAAATTATAGGAATGCGGTAAATAAACTGCAATTTTATCCTTGATTCCTAAAGCAGATAAATCTGTTTGGGTAATAAAACCGATTTTTTCAATTTCTAGTTCCGGGTTTAGTTTCACCAAAACTGGTTTGTTAAACTTTTTATCTGTGCCTACAAAAGCATTGACCAAATCTTTGATAGAGGTATAAATGATTCCTAGAAATGGCGTTTTTGTAATGGTGGCATCTATAAAATTAAAAAGGGGTTGTATGATAATGGTAGATGCTAAATATCCCAAACTGGTAATAGAAACTAAAATAATCAGCATTCCCAGGCCGGGTATTTTAATATGGAGTAAACCATCAAACCATTTGATCGTAGATACCGTTAAGCTAACCGTAAATGCCAATGGAGCGGTGAGTAATAATCCCTGTAAAAAGTATTTTAATAAAAGGGCGCCAATGTTCTTTCTCATAGGCCACAAATTTAAAACAATGTAATTGTAAATGGCTAATTAACGCAGAAATATTACAGGGCAAACGCCCTAAAAATAATAGCGCTGGGTTTTGGGACAAGGCGGCTTGCCTTGAATTTTAGGCTAATGCTTCTAATGTGTTTGCCCTCATAAATATTACAGGGCATTGTTTAAATACAACACTTGGCTTTCACCGATGCTGTTTCATCCAGGTAGGATTAAAAAAGCTAAACTACTGCGTCACAAAAACAGAATTATTCCTAAATTAATAAAGAATGTCTACATTTTTTGTATTTCTGTAAATATGCTTTTACATTTGTCGATTACAGTATTAGAAATAATATAACACAGCAGTATGCCACATCTTGATTCTCCGTCCGATTTCCTTCCTATCTTGATGCAGTTTGCTTTCGCTTTAGGGTTTGTGGTCATCACCATGTTAGCCACCCACTTACTTGGACCTAAACGCAAAACAAAACACAAACTAGAATCTTTTGAATGCGGTATTGAATCCGTTGGAAATGCACGTAATCCTTTCTCTATTAAATACTTCCTTACCGCAATTCTTTTCGTTTTGTTTGATGTGGAGGTAATCTTTATGTATCCTTGGGCGGTAAACTTCAAAGCACTTGGCTGGGAAGGTTTCGTTGAAATGTTGCTATTTATGGCTTTCTTATTGTTAGGTTTCTTTTATGTCATTAAAAGAAAAGCCCTGGACTGGGAACATTAAGATTTCTAATTTCGAACCTTACATTCGAAAAATCATATTCGGTTTTATACCCATTCATAAAAAATAAACGCATTAGCAATATGGCAGATATACAAAAAGCCCCCGATGGAATTGAAGGACCTGGCTTTTTTGCTACAAAATTAGATGACGTAGTTGGTTTGGCAAGAAAAAATTCAATTTGGCCATTGCCTTTTGCTACATCTTGTTGTGGTATTGAGTTTATGGCAACCATGGCCAGTACCTACGATTTCGGTCGTTTTGGATCTGAACGTCCAAGCTTTTCTCCTCGTCAGGCGGATCTTTTAATGGTGATGGGAACCATCGCCAAAAAAATGGCTCCGGTTTTACGTCAGGTTTATGAGCAAATGGCTGAACCTCGTTGGGTAATTGCTGTGGGTGCTTGTGCTTCAAGTGGTGGTATTTTTGATACTTACAGCGTTTTACAAGGCATTGATGAAGTGATTCCTGTAGATGTATATGTACCAGGTTGTCCTCCAAGACCAGAACAAATCATTGATGGCTTCCTGAGAATTCAGGACATGGTAGCAAAAGAATCTTTGTCAAGAAGAAGCTCTGAAGAATACAAACGTTTGTTGGCTAAATACGATTTTCAATAACTATGGCAGCACTTACCAACGCAATAGTACTCGAAAAATTAACCGCCAAATTTGGAGTAGGAATTCAGTCGCATGAAGCGCCTTATGGCATGCTGACCATTGTAGCGGATAAAAATATCAATGTTGACATCCTGAAGTTTTTGTATGATGACGAAACGCTTCAATTCCAATTCATGACTGATTTATGTGGTATCCATTATCCACATCAGGAATTAGAATTAGGGATCATTTATCACTTACACAGTTTACAAAACAATGTAAGGGTAAGGTTCAAGTTTTTTGTATCTGCTGCTGAACCTAATATTGCTACGGCAACTACTGTGTTTGCTTCAGCCAATTGGCAAGAAAGAGAAACCTTTGACTTCTACGGAATTATATTTGATGGCCATCCTGATTTAAGAAGAATCCTTAATGTGGATGAAATGGAAGCATTTCCTCTTCGTAAAGAATTTCCATTAGAGGATCCAAACAGAATAGATAAAAAAGATTACTTCTTCGGAAGATAGTTTCCAACCGAAGGTTGGAATTTTAAATGTTGAATTTTAAATGTTGAATTCAAAATTTAAAAAAATGGATAATTGCAAATGATAAATTTTGAATTCAAAAATCAATTCAAAATTTAAAATTTAAAATTCAAAATTAACAAAGAAAATGTCACAGCACTTAACACATAACGAACTAGTAAAAGAGACCACGACGCTAAATCTGGGTCCTACGCATCCTGCAACCCACGGTGTGTTTCAGAATGTACTTGAGGTGGATGGCGAACGTATTATAAGTGCTGAACCAACCATTGGATACATTCACAGGGCGTTTGAAAAATTGGCTGAACATCGCCCTTTGAACCAAATTACGCCAATCACTGACCGTTTAAACTATTGTTCCTCTCCCATCAATAACTTGGGTTGGCACATGACCGCGGAGAAATTACTGGGATTGGAAATGCCAAAACGTGTGGATTACATGCGTGTAATTATCATGGAGTTGGCGCGTATTTCGGATCACTTGATTTGTAACAGTATTTTGGGTGTGGATACAGGAGCTTTTACTGGTTTCTTGTATGTAATGCAACAAAGAGAAAAAATCTACGACATCTATGAAGAAATTTGTGGTGCACGTTTAACAACCAACATCGGAAGAATTGGGGGTTTTGAAAGAGATTTTAACGATAACGTATTCAAAAAAATTGATACTTTTTTAATTGAATTCCCCATTGTATACCGCGAGTTTCAAAACTTGTTTGAACGCAATAGGATTTTTATGGACAGAACCATCGGAGCGGGTCCTATTTCAGCTGAACGTGCTTTAAATTATGGCTTTACGGGTCCTAACTTAAGAGCCACAGGGGTTGATTATGACGTAAGGGTGATGAATCCTTATGCTTCTTACCAAGATTTTGAATTTGATATTCCTGTTGGAATCAATGGTGATACCTATGACCGTTTCATGGTAATCAATGAAGAGGTTTGGGAAAGTCTTAAAATCATTGAACAAGCAGTAGACAAAATAAAAAAAGAACCTAAAGGCATTTTCCACGCCGATGCTCCTAAAATTTATTTACCTCCCAAAAAAGAGGTGTATACCAATATGGAAGCATTGATCTACCATTTCAAAATTATCATGGGAGAAGTAGATGCACCTGTAGGGGAAGTATACCATTCGGTAGAAGGTACCAACGGTGAACTTGGATTTTATTTGGTAAGTGACGGTGGCCGCACGCCTTACCGTTTACACTTCAGAAGACCTTGTTTCATTTATTACCAAGCCTATCCTGAAATGATCAAAGATGGTCTTATCTCCGATGCTATCGTTACCTTAAGTAGCCTTAATGTAATTGCTGGAGAACTTGACGCTTAAACTAGTTGAGAGTTAAGAGTTAAGGGTTGAGAGTAAAAAGTGTTGCGTTTAAAATATAGACACTAATTAAAAAACTCTGAACTGAAAACTCTGAACTGAAAACTAAAAAACGCTAAACTGATTACTGAAAATATGTCAGAGTTAACAACAAAAAAAATTGAATTTTCTCCTGAGGCTATGGCCATAGTGGAAAAGTATATCAATAAATTTCCGGAAGGAAAATCCAAATCGGCACTTATTTCTATCCTGCACTTGGCACAAGCGGAGTTTGAAGGATGGTTAAGTCCTGAGGTAATGGATTATGTGGCTTCTATTTTAAACATCAAACCTATTGAAGTTTATGAAGTAGCTACTTTCTATTCTCAGTATTACATGAAACCTCAGGGGAAATATGTCATGGAAGTTTGCCGTACTGGACCTTGTTGTTTGAATGGTGCGGAAGAAATTATAGAGTACATCTGTAACAAATTGGGCATCAAAGAAGGGGAAACCACTGCTGACGGTATGTTTACTGTAAAAGGGGTAGAATGTTTGGCCGCTTGTGGTTCAGCTCCCATGATGCAAGTAGGGATGGATTACCACGAACATCTTTCTGAAGAAAAAATAGACAGCCTGATTGGACAATTTACGGCTGAAAACAAAGTATCAAGACCTTTCTGTTAATGGCAACTATAAAAATTCTTACCCAGCACATCAATGTTCCCGGAATTGAAACGATTGACGTTTACCGCCAAAATGGAGGTTATGCGTCCGTTGAAAAAGCATTGAAAACGATGTCTCCTGACGACGTTACGGAAGAAGTAAAAAAATCAGGATTAAGGGGTCGTGGAGGAGCAGGTTTCCCTACAGGAATGAAATGGAGTTTTGTAGATAAAAAATCAGAAAAGCCTCGTTACTTGGTGTGTAATGCTGATGAAAGTGAGCCTGGTACATTCAAAGACCGCTATTTGATGCAAAAAAATCCTCATGCTTTGGTGGAAGGCATGATCACTTCTAGCTATGCTATTGGCGCCAAAACATCTTACATCTACATCAGGGGTGAAATGATGTATGTGGTAAGAATAATTCAAAAAGCAATCGACGAAGCCTATGCAAAAGGTTTCTTAGGTAAAAATATATTGGGTTCAGGTTACGATTTAGAACTTTATGTAACTTGTGGTGCTGGTGCTTATATCTGCGGAGAAGAAACAGCATTGATTGAGTCGCTTGAAGGCAAACGTGGTAATCCTAGAATCAAACCTCCTTTCCCTGCAATTTCTGGTTTATATGGTTGCCCAACGGTGGTGAACAATGTGGAAACCATTGCAGCGGTGTCTTGGATAGTGGTAAATGGTGGTGAAGAATATGCTAAAATTGGTGTGGGTAGAAGTACTGGTACCAAATTGATTTCAGCCAGCGGACACTTAAACAAACAAGGCGTTTACGAAATAGAATTGGGATTGCCTGTGCAGGAATTTATCTATTCAGATGACTATTTGGGTGGCGTTCCTAATGGCAAAAAATTGAAAGCAGTAATTGCCGGAGGTTCTTCTGTGCCAATTTTACCCATAGCAATGTTGTTAAAAACAGCTGCAGGTGAAGACCGTTTGATGTCATACGAATCCCTTTCTGATGGTGGTTTTGCTACAGGAACCATGTTGGGTTCTGGTGGTTTTATTGCCATGAATGAAGATACGTGTATCGTAAAAAATACCTGGAACCTTGCTCGTTTTTACCACCACGAATCATGCGGACAATGTAGCCCTTGTCGTGAAGGAACAGGCTGGTTAGAAAGGGTATTACACGCCATAGAATCAGGTCATGGAAAACAAAGTGATATTGATTTATTGGTCGATATCGCTAAAAAAATAGAAGGAAATACCATTTGTCCATTGGGCGATGCCGCCGCTTGGCCAGTTGCAAGTGCGATTCGTCACTTCAGAGATGAATTCGAATGGCACGTTGCACATCCGAAAGAAGCTGCTGTGAAAGGTGCGGTGTTTCCGGGTATAGTGATGAGTGTTTAGTGTTGAATGTTTAGTAAAAGAAATTTAGACACAACTATAAAAT
>JBEAZU010000221.1:0-5869 GCA_041169945.1 Bacteroidota bacterium | reverse complement strand
ACGACATTGGGTTCAGGTCTTCGTCATGGGTCAAATGCTTGGTAGCATCACCACTAGTCCTCGTTTACAACGAGGATTTTCGAAACAGGCGTTTCCAACGCCTTCAAAAAAATAGTTCCCTATTGGCGCAAGTTAAATGTTTGATTTTTACTGGTTCACGTCCAATGTCGTTAATTTAAGGAGTTTTGTTAATTTAACATCCGTGCAGATCCGCTTAATCCGCCAAATCTGTGTGCAATTTTGTTTTTGTTCTTTGTCTGCATAAAAACATGGAACGCAGATCAAGCTGATTAGACGGATAAGGCTGATCTTTTCTTAAGTTAACGACATTGGGTTCAGGTCTTCGTCATGGGTCAAATGCTTGGTAGCATCACCACTAGTCCTCGTTTACAACGAGGATTTTCGAAACAGGCGTTTCCAACGCCTTCAAAAAAATAGTTCCCCATTGGCGCAAGTTAAATGTTTGATTTTTACTGGTTCACGTCCAATGTCGTTCACTTAAGGAGTTTTGTTAATTAAAATCCGTGCAGATCCGCTTAATCCGCCAAATCTGTGTGCAATTTTGTTTTTGTTCTTTGTCTGCATAAAAACATGGAACGCAGATCAAGCTAATTAGACGGATAAGGCTGATCTTTTCTTAAGTTAACAGCATTGGGTTCAGGTCTTCGTCATGGGTCAAATGCTTGGTAGCATCACCACTAGTCCTCGTTTACAACGAGGATTTTAGGAGTTGGCGTTTCCAACGCCTGTCTCAAAAAAGCAGACATTCTGTCCTTCTTTAATCCACGCCATCTTTGGTGTGCGTCACCATACCTTGTATCGCATTTTTTACAAAACAACAATACTGATAACCTTGTTTTCATGTACCGATTGTATGCGCAGTAAATATACGCCTGCTTGGAGTTGTGGAAATGCATACTCTTTTTTACTTAAGGCAGGTACAGCAAAGGCGTTGATGATATTTTTGCCCGTAACATCATAAAAGTCAAGCAGGGTTTCCTCCACCGCTTCTATGGTGAAATGCCGGTCGTTACTTGGGTTAGGGTAAATTTTAAAACCCGTAGGTACGCTTGGTTTTTCTACAACTTTAAGGGTGTCGTTGTACGAGATGATTCCCCCTGCGGCATTGCCAATAAAAAGTTCGGGTCTGCTGTTGTGGTTTAAGTCGGCCAGTGTAAGCGTTGGTAGATAAGCAATTTTTGAATATTTGTTTGGCGTGAATCTGTTTGCGTTTATGGCAATGGTGTCTTCTTTTGGTAAAGTATTCTGTTGAATGAGCAAAGGTAAATTGCTATACCAATACAAATAACCGCTATTGTCGCTTATCAATAAATCAAGCACACCATCTTGGTCAATGTCGCTGCAGGCGGGAGAAGGGCACGACCTGATATTGGAATTGCTTAATCCACCCAGATTGGCAGTTACCAAGGCATACGCAATGCTTTCGGGCTTTCGAAGCCAATATTCTAGGTTACCAGCGGTTTTGCCAACCAATAAATCGTCGTAGCCATCAGCATTGAGGTCGGCAAAGCAAAAGTTGTCGGTGTTTTTAATGCTTAATTCGGGGATCACTTGCCCCATGTTGATGTCAAAAGCCATACTGCTTGCAAGGCTAGCAGTATTGAGAAAATACCGGGCATTTTTAAGCCCATTGTCAACCGAAATAAGTACCATGTCTAAGGCTGCATCGAGGTTGAGGTCGGTGAAATAAGGTTTTATATTGGTCAAGTTGAGTTTACTAAAGCCCCAATAATCTTCGTGTAACAAAGTGTATACAGGTTTGGTGACCGAACCAATATTTTGAAAAGCCTGCAATGTACTGTAAAAACGGTTTGAAATGCTGTCGTATTTCCCCCTGTTGCCCAGCAATAAGTCAAGGTCAAGGTCTCCATCAAGGTCAACAAAGGCAGGAGTGGCATTTTCTCCTACATCAAGCATGCTTGCTTGTAAAAAATCAGCCTGGCGATAGACAAATACAGGATGGGTATTGCTGCCCGTGTTTTGATAGAGTAAGGTGTTTTTTGAATAATTACCCGTATTGCTGGTGTTGACAGGCGCATTGGTGGATACGATTAAATCTTTAAGGTTATCGAAATTAATGTCTTCATAAAAAGTGGCGGCTGCCAATGGAAATTGCGTTCTCTTGATGCCATCGGGATACAAGGTATCTACTTTGCTGAATACCGCCTTTGAGGCATTGCCTTTGTTGAGTAATTGTCCAATATTGGTGCAGGCATCTTTTGTTACCCATAAATCATGGTCACCATCACCGTCGAGGTTAATGGCCAATAACGTGCTGGCTGCTACATGTTGTATGCGTTGCAGGCTGCTGGTTCTAAGACCTGTTTCGCACTGCAAGCCGAAGTTGAATTTGCCGCAGCTTATTTCTTCTGCGCCACCCCAACAATCGTCTACTCTTTTGTACATTAAGCTGTCGGCATGGCCATAAGTTTCCTTGCTTATGTTGAGGTGGTATTCGAGTTGGGAGCCATTGAAAAAATTAAAACATACTATGTCGAGGTCGCCATCACTGTCGATATCGGCCAAGGCTGGAATGTCGCTCGCATTGATTTGTAGGTTAATCATGCCTGAGAAACCTTGGCTTAATAAAGGGTTTTTAACCAACTGAAATTGTACTATTCCATTTGTTTCGGTGCTATTTTGGTATACTTTAATGCCCGCAGCGGTGTGGGTAAATAAGTCGGCTTTCCCGTCGGCATTGTAGTCTTTTACCAGCAACCAATTTGCCAAGGCAGGAAACAATAACTGGTATTCGGGGTGGTGAATAAAGGTGTTTTTTTCGGCTAAAAAAGTACTCAATACCCCCGAACTTCTGTCAAACACCACCAAGTCGTCGATATTGTCGGCGTTTAATTTTATTTTTCCAAATTGGCAAGCACTCATCCCGCCCGCAAAAGCATTGGCAAGCGTATCGTGGTTAGCGTCAACGAAGCGCACATCAGCATTGCTAAACACGCTAAATTGTTGGCTAAAGCTGCGTGCTGTGAAGCACAATACAAGCAGTAGCACTAAAGTATATGTTTTGAAATGGCGCAAGGCGATGAATATTTTTGGAAATGTAATCAACTATTCTCTTAATAGGCATACCTATGCAAAAGTAAACGAAATTAAATTTGCAGGGATGCTCATTACGGTATTTTCAACAATTCATTTATCTTTGCAAGATGCAATTGAAAAATGACTTAATTCTTAGAACGGCTCGTGGAGAAAAAACGGAGCGTACACCTGTTTGGTTAATGCGTCAAGCGGGAAGAGTATTACCTGAATATAGAGCGGTAAGGGCTAAAATGGGCTCTTTCGAAGAACTGGTTAAGTCGCCAGAGTTTGCGGCCGAAGTAACCATACAACCCGTTGATATTTTAGGCGTAGATGCTGCCATTATTTTTTCTGATATCTTGGTTATCCCTGATGCCATGGGATGTCGCTATGAAATGATTGAAAGTCGTGGGCCTATATTTCCTTCGCCCATTAAAACTGCGCAAGATGTAAACCGACTCATCATCAGTAATCCTGAAGAAGATTTGGCTTATGTGCTCGATGCCATTAAACTTACCAAACAAGGTTTGGCCGGTAGGGTGCCATTGATTGGTTTTGCTGGCGCACCATGGACGATTTTTGCGTACATGGTAGAAGGCTCAGGTTCTAAAACCTTTTCAAAAGCCAAATATTGGTTGTACAACAACCCAACTTTGTCACATCAATTATTAGCCAAAATTACCGATAGCACTATTTTGTACCTGAAGGCGCAAATCAATGCTGGGGTTGACTTGGTACAATTGTTCGATTCTTGGGCCGGAATATTATCCCCAGCACAATACAGAGAATTTGCATTGCCTTATATTGCTAAAATCTGTGATGCCATCAACGAAGTGCCCATGACTGTTTTTGCCAAAGGTGCTTTCTTTGCCCGTGAAGAAATGGGTAAATTAAATTGCAATATCATTGGCCTCGATTGGAATATGGACATCAAAGAATCGCGCGCATTGATTGGGGCAACCAAAGTATTGCAAGGTAATTTTGACCCATGTGCCTTGTATGCTGGCTATGCTGAAATAGAAAAAATGACCAAACAAATGCTTGATGAATTTGGTCCTCAATACCATATCGCCAACTTGGGGCATGGTTTATATCCCGATATTGAACCCGATAAAGTGAAATGTTTTATCAATACCGTGAAAGAATATAGCAGTCAAATGCCTAGGTAATTTACCTTTACACTTAAATAGCAGTATTATTATGGAGATTATCATGCAGGTCTTGGATTTCTTTTTGCACCTCGACAAACATCTACAAGACATCATCGCCAATTATGGCCTGTTGACTTATGCCATTTTGTTTTTAATTATCTTTGTGGAAACAGGATTGGTGATTATGCCCTTTCTTCCTGGCGATTCTTTGTTGTTTGCCGCAGGAATGTTTGCCGCCAAAGGTTCATTTAACATCGCCATTTTGTGCGTAATACTATTTATTGCGGCTTTCTTAGGCGATTTTGTCAATTATTTCATTGGGAAGTTTTTTGGAGAGCAATTGCTTACTTTCAAACTGTTTGGCAAACAATTGGTAAAAGCAGAACACCTCGATAAGACCCATGCTTTTTATGAAAAACATGGTCCCAAAACTATTATCATCGCACGTTTTGTGCCTATCGTGAGAACCTTGGCGCCTTTTGTGGCAGGGGTTGGGAAAATGAATTACAAAATTTTTATTTCTTATAACATCATTGGTGGAGCAGTTTGGGTGGTGGGATTGTCGCTTGCAGGCTATTTCTTAGGCGGCTTTGATATCATAAAAAATAACTTTGAGAAAGTGATTTTAGGAATTATTTTTATCTCGGTCGTACCTATTGTGGTAGAATTAATTAGAGGGAAAAAATAGTATTGTACCAAAGGTATGGCCACCTGCCATGCCTTTGGTGTTTTTTAGACTACCCATACTTTGAGTACATCGGCACAAGAGTGTAATAGCATTTCTTGGCTTTTTTGTAGTATAGGATGAATTTTTTGAGGCGCAATTTCACAAAGGGGCACCAAGGTAAATCTTCTGTTTTGTATTTCGGGATGAGGAATGCTCAAGCTCGATGAGGTATAAATATCATTGTTGAAATAAAGTATATCAATATCAATGGTTCTTTCGGTCCACCTCGTGTGTCGTACACGACCGAGGGATTGTTCTATTAATAGCGCTTGTTGTAAGGTGCTTTCTGCATCTAATAGCGTATCGACGGCCAATACACAATTCAAAAACAATGCTTGGTCGGTCACGCCCCAAGCCTCACTTTCATACAGTGAAGATTGTTTGCTGATTGAGCCAATATGCGTTTCAATCGCTAATTTTGCCATTTCAAAGAGTGCTTTCCTGTCCCCTTGATTGCTGCCTAATAATAGATATACCGTATTCATTTGGGCTCAAAAGTACAATTATTAATTGAATATACCGGTTTGCACAGTTACACTTTCAAGGTAACCGCATTAAAATGGTGGTTTTAGTTGAATTAATAGAAGCTGCCAAGATGCATCATCAGCGTTTATTCGCACAATCTGCTCCATCGGTGTTCAATTTTTATGTATGCTTTAAAAGAATAAATGGCACGCAGATGATACGGATTTGGCGAATTTTCACGGATATATAAGGTTATGTTTTTAATTTATTCAATTATTTTAATGTGTTTGCCATGACTTTTTACTTTCTACCCTGTACTTTGTACTTAATACCTTGTACTTAATACCTTTGTCAATGCCTGAAATAGATTGACCGTTTTATAAAGTCAAAAATATAAAATAAACTCTATAAAATGGCAAACAGAACAAAGTATAAGCAAAGTGTTTCAGAGCGTCGCTCAAGAAGGTTT
>JBEAZU010000220.1:0-4129 GCA_041169945.1 Bacteroidota bacterium | reverse complement strand
GCGAAGTCGATTATAATAAAATAAATTTTTTAAAAATTCTTTTTGAATCGTATTTCCAGATTTAATTTCAATCGGTAAAATGGAATCTATATTATCTACAATGATATCTACTTCGTATCCGCTTTTATCTCTCCAATAATATAAATTGTTTGGCAAACCCAAATTGTTCCTTTTTTTAATCATTTCAGCAATTACCATTGTTTCAAATATGGCTCCTTTTAATGGATAATTTACCAATTGATGGTGATGTGTAATTCCTAATAATGAACAAACTAAACCTGTATCGTAGAAATATATTTTAGGTCTTTTTATAATCGTTTTATTAAAGTTATTAAAATGAGGTTTAAGCAGAAAAATAATAAAGCTACTTTCTAAAATACCTATCCACGATTGTATCGTTTTAAGATCTACACCTAATTCAACTGAAATACCACTTAAATTTAATTCTTGACCAGTTCTTCCTGCCATAATTCGCATGAATTTTTCAAAAATAATTAAATCATTGATATTCTTAATTTGTCTTACATCTCGTTCTATATAGGTTCTTATATAATTTGGGCACCAATCGCTAGCTAGAATCTGTTGGTCATATATGGGAGGATAGCACCCCTGAAACATGAGTTGATTGTCATTTTCTGGCATCAAAGAGGCACTTTGTAATTCTTGTATAGAAAAGGGTAATAAATTAAGGTAACCAATTCTTCCTGCCAAAGTTTGTGAAATATTTTGCTGAAGCAAAAAGTTATTAGAACCGGTTAGTATAAACAGACCTTTTTCAGTACTGTTATCTAGTATTTCTTGTAGATAGGAGAATAATTCAGGAGTACGTTGTACTTCATCTAATATGCCACCATGAGGCATATTTTTCAAAAAGCCACGAGGGTCCTCTAAAGCAAATCTTCTTATATCAGGATTTTCAAGTGAAAAATATGGTTTATCAGGAAAAACAAGCTTAACCAAAGTCGTTTTCCCCGATTGGCGAGGACCAATAACAGCCACTCCCTTGAAGGAATTACCCAGTTGCTCTAGTTTCTTATGTGCTTCTCTATGAATCATATAAGCAAATATAATGGAAAAATATGGAATCTGATTCCATATTTTTCCATTATATTAAAAATTCAATAGAAAATTTGAACGAAAGCACTTCCTGTTTTAAATTTACAAGCCTACATCGAACTGGCAAGTCCTCAAAAAACACGAACAATACAATGCGGTGAAAGGTATTTGGGCCTACTTAAAAACATTCATTATCCCATACAAAGGGATATTGGTCAGCCAACTTTCTTGTCTGTATTTGCTCATTGAAGTTCGGATGACAAGTTTTGGGGCAAATTTATCCTGGTAAACTTTTAGGCTTTTTGATTTCAGGTTTTCCTCCGCTTTTACTTCAATGGGTATAATTTCATTTTGATGCTGTACTACAAAATCTATTTCAGCGGTGGCATTTTCGGCTGTCCAATAGTAAAGGTCATGTTGTGATTTCAATTGTTGACAAACAAATTGTTCTGTTAAAGCACCTTTGAATTCTTGTAAAATGGCATTTTTTTCAAGCAGGATTTTAGGGGCTAAATTCCCTATCGCATTCAACAATCCTATATCTACCAAAAACAATTTGAAGGCATCGTAATCCATATAGGCATTTAAGGGTAAAACAGGTTTTTCAATGCGGTTCACTTTTAGTACCAAACCAGCATCTACCAACCAATTGATGGCTGCTTCAAAGTCTTTTGCCCTTGCGCCATTTTTAATTTGTCCGTATATAAATTTTCTATTTTCTTTGGCCAATTGGCTCATTAATGAGTGCCAAACCATTCTGATTTTAGGTACAATGGCATGAGGAGCATATTTGGCAAAATCATTTTCGTAGCCTATGATTATTTTCTGTTGAATGTCTCTAGCCGTGTTCAACTCTTTATATTGAATATAATTCGCCACCACTTCAGGCATTCCTCCAATGAAATAATACAGGCGAAGCAATTCCACTAATTTCTCATGAAACAAATCCAGCACAGGCCAGTTTGCATTGGATAATGCAATGCTTAATTTATCCTCGCCTATACTCTCTATAAATTCCATAAAACTTAATGGATACAACCTTAAAAAATCGACTTTACCTACGGGGAATGAATTGTTTTTTTGTAAAGAGATGCCCAATAATGAGCCTGCTGCAATGATATAATATTCAGGCGCCTGTTCAAAAAAGTATTTCAACGCGGTCAATCCTTTTTCTGCTTCTTGAATTTCATCAAATATCAGTAAGGTATTGCTCGCCTCAATTTTTGTGTTCGTTTCAATTTCAATGACCGCAATAATTCTTTGTATGTTGAAATCCTCTATAAAAAGTTCTTTTAACCTTGTGCTACTTTCAAAATTCAGATAGACCATTTGAGCAAATTCATTGCGCCCAAATTCTTTCATCAACCAGGTTTTACCAACCTGTCTTGCTCCTTGTATAATCAAAGGTTTTCGGCCAATAGAGGCTTTCCAAGTGTTAAGGTCATCGATAAGAATCCTTTTCATCTGTATATTATTTATACAAATATACATTTATTCCTTAGGAAAAGTGTTGTGCTTTACACTTTTATGTACGAAAAAGTGTTGTATTTAACATTTTTCCTAAGGAAAGTAGGGGATAAATAGTGGTTTTAAGCTACTTGGTATTCAAAAAAACACGTGTCAATTATAAAAAAAATCAATGTAATTTCCTGAAAAACAAATCGCTATACCAATTGCCCCATCCCAAAACTAAGCACAAACAACAATGTCGTCAAAGCCATTTGTTTTAAGTACGGATCTAAGGTGGCAGGCTCTTCTTTTTGAACTACTGCTTTGAGGTTGGTAATGAGTAAAGGCAATACGATTAAGAACAACCAATTCCACATACTTTGGTAAGTGAACATGACATACATGATGGCGGATAAAAATCCTGTCATCAACAATACAGCGTGGTAAATTACCGCTTTGGGTCTGCCTAACCTTGCGGGGATGGACATTTTTCCAGCTTTCAAATCAGAGGTAATGTCCCTGATATTGTTTACGTTCAAGACTGCGGTGGCAAATAAGCCACAAGAAATCGCAGGTAAAATTAACAAAGGTGCAAAGGTATTGGTATGCAAATAATAGCTTCCCAAAACGCCCACCAAACCAAAAAAGATAAACACCGAAATATCACCCAAACCAGCATAACCATAAGGGTTTTTGCCTGCAGTATATTTGATGGCCGCCACAATGGCAAGGATGCCCAATGCAAAGAAAAACAAGAATTTAGGATTGAGTTCTCCAAAGGAAACATACAGTAAACAAAGTCCAGAAACCAAAGACAATACCGTGAATAAAATCAAGGCATTGAACATGGTTTTGGATGAAATGGCTCCGGAAGAAACTGCCCTTTGTGGTCCTTTTCTACCGGAATCTTCATGGTCAGCTCCGTGAATGGAATCGCCGTAATCGTTGGCCAGGTTGGATAGTACCTGCAATAATATGGTTGTCAATACGCTAAAAGCAAACACTTTTCCCGAAAACTGATGCACCACGCCCGCCATAAAAGCAGCCATCCCAATACTCGACAAAGCCAAAGGCAACGTGCGCAGGCGAAAGGCGGACAACCAGCTTTTTAGTGTTGAGTTTTTAGTGTTGAGTGTTGAGTTATCCTCAAAGCGTGTAGAATACTCCATTTCAATTAATTATTTTAATTCGTTCAGGATTTCTTCTCCCATTGGTTTTACGCCTGCGGAGAAGTATTTGACCAATTCTCCTTTTTCATTTACTAAATATTTGCAAAAATTCCAGCTTGGCGTTTGGTCGTTCCAGCCATTTTGGGATTTGTCACTCAGCCATTTGTACAAAGGCGCTTGGTCATCGCCTTTCACGGATATTTTGGAAAACAGTTGAAACGTTACCCCATAATTTTTCTTGCAAAAGGCCCCAATTTCTTCTTCGGTTCCAGGTTCTTGTGAAGCAAAATTATTGGCAGGAAAGCCCAATACCACCAGCTTGTCGCCATATTGCTCATGGAGTTTTTGCAAATCTTCGTATTGAGGCGTGTAGCCACATTTGGATGCCACATTCACCAACAATACCTTTTTGCCTTTGAAACTGGCAAAGTCTATCATTTCACCTGTAAGGCTTT
>JBEAZU010000219.1:0-5428 GCA_041169945.1 Bacteroidota bacterium | reverse complement strand
CCAACCTCATTTAAGGTTTCAATTTTTCTTAAGATACGGGGTTGGTTTTCGAAAAACTCAACTGCCTGACTCACGGTCATCTGTAAAATATCGGAAATAGATTTCCCTTTAAACCTTACTTCTAGGGTTTCACGGTTATACCTTTTACCCTTACAACTTTCACAAGGAATATGTACATCGGGTAAAAAATCCATTTCAATCACTTTTAAGCCGGCACCTTCGCAGGTTTCACAACGCCCACCTTTTACATTAAAAGAAAAACGCCCTTGTCCATAACCACGAATTTTAGATTCAGGCAATTCAGCAAATAAAGAACGAATATCCGTAAATACGCCAGTGTAGGTAGCCGGATTAGAACGAGGGGTACGACCGATTGGAGATTGATCGACCTCTATGACTTTGTCTATAAATTCCAAGCCTTGAATGTCGCCATGAGGCAAAGCATCGCGCTTGGCGTTGAAAAAGAATTTATTTAATATTGGATACAAGGTATCGTGGATCAAACTTGATTTTCCACTCCCTGACACGCCAGTGATGGTCACCATTTTCCCTAAGGGAATGGTGAGGGTAACATTTTTAAGGTTATGTCCGGTACAATCAGACAACACCAATTGGTGTCCATTGCCTGCTCTTTGCTTTTCGGGAATAGCAATCTTACTTTCCCCGTTTAAATACGCAGCAGTAGTACTGTGTAATTTTAAAAAATCCGCAGGCGTTCCTTCGCCAACCACTTGCCCCCCATGACGACCCGCCCCAGGACCGATGTCAATGATATAATCACAAGCCAACATCATGTCTTTGTCGTGTTCTACCACAATCACCGTATTGCCTAAGTCTCTCAAATTTTGAAGTGCCGCAATCAATTTTACATTGTCGCGTTGGTGCAAACCAATACTAGGTTCATCCAAGATATACAACACCCCCACCAACTGGGTACCAATTTGTGTAGCCAAACGAATACGTTGTGCTTCCCCACCAGAAAGCGTCCTCAATGGTCGGTCTAGGGTTAAATACTCCAAGCCAACATCCAGCAAAAAGCCAATACGCTTCCTAATTTCTTTTAATACTTCCGCTGCAATTTGGTTTTGACGATTGCTCAATCGCGATTCTAAACCGGTAAACCACTCGGCTAAAAGGGTGATATCGAGTTGTGCAAGCTCAGAAATATTTTTATGGTCAATAAGAAAATGCAATGATTCTTTTTTCAATCTTGCCCCCGCACATTCAGGACAAGTGCCTGCATGCATATAATCTTTCAGCCAATCCTGAATTTTATCGGAGCCAGATTCTTGTTGACGTTTCAAAAAATTAATAATGCCTTCATAGGCCGATGACCAACTTTGTCCGGGTGTGGTTTTAGATTTTATTTCATAAATCTCATCATCCCCATACAATAATACGTGTAATACCTCCTCAGGAATATCTTGAATTGGAGTAGTAATATCGAGTTTATGTTTTTTAAGGATGGTCGTAATTTGACTAAATATCCAAATGTCTCTATACAAACCCAATGGCGCAATTCCGCCACGGCTAATGCTTAATTTGCGGTCAGGAATAATGGATTCTATGGTAATTTCTTCAATGGTCCCAAGTCCATTACAGGTAGGACAGGCCCCATAGGGCGAATTGAAAGAAAACAAATTGGGAGCAGGCTCCCCATAAGACAATCCTGTTTTGGGATCCATCAAATACTTAGAATAAAAATGCAAGTCATTGGCCTCATCCAACAACATGATTACCCCTTTACCATGAGTCATGGCCACCTTTACCGATTGAGAAATTCTAAATCGGTCTTCTTCGGTAGGAATAATTCTATCAATAACAATTTCTACATCATGGGTTTTATAGCGGTCTAATTGCATTTTAGCCGTAATTTCTTGCAATTCCCCATTTACTCGCACCTTCGTAAAGCCTGCTTTGCGAATTTGCTCAAACAATTCCCTGTAATGTCCTTTTCTCCCCCTTACCACCGGTGCAAGTAGGGTTAATTTTTTATCGGTAAAATGCTGCATCATTTGATCAATAATTTGATCTTCCGACTGACGAATCATTTTCTCACCACTTAAATACGAATACGCATCGGCAGCACGGGCGTACAACAAACGTAAAAAATCATAAATTTCGGTGACTGTTCCGACCGTAGAACGAGGATTTCGAGAAGTTGTTTTTTGCTCTATGGAAATTACAGGACTTAACCCATTAATTTTATCGACATCAGGACGTTCCATTCCTCCAATAAATGAACGCGCATACGCCGAAAAACTTTCCATATAACGACGTTGGCCTTCGGCATAAATGGTGTCAAAAGCCAAAGATGATTTGCCGCTCCCACTGATGCCGGTAATCACCACCAATTTATTTCTCGGAATTTTGAGGTCAATATTTTTAAGGTTGTGTTCACGAGCCCCAAATATCTCTATGAAATCGTGACCAGTAGCGTCTAATGTTTTGCTTGCCGACATTGGATAGTTATCTATGTAATTCAAAAAATGGAATTGTAATTATTCAGTTTTGCAAGGTACAATAAAAAAAAGGAATGTAAATTAGTAATCTGAAAATAGTATGAAATGAAATTTAAAAACAAAGTAATCAGGTTTGGCTAAATTACGCAAATGATGAATAGTATTGTTGAATGCTATATTTTGATGAGCATTTAAGCCGTACAAATTTTTAAATAATTGAAATATACAAGGCAAAGTTTCAAATCAAAATTTTAATTAATACCTTCGACTAATATTACACTTAAATAAACAAAAACAATATGAAAACAGCAGAAATCGTAACAGTAAAAGGAACAATGAAAGTTGAATTTTTTGAAAAAGATGCTCCACTTGCTGTCAAAAATTTTTGTGATTTAGCTCAAAAAGGATTTTATGATGGCTTAACCTTCCATCGTGTGATTCCTAATTTTGTAATCCAAGGGGGGTGTCCTAATGGTACTGGTGCAGGCGGACCTGGATATACCATCAAATGTGAATTAGACGGAGAAAACCAATACCATGATCGTGGCGTTTTGTCTATGGCGCACGCAGGAAGAAACACAGGTGGTTCTCAATTCTTCGTTTGTCATAGCCGTACCAACACCGCTCATCTCGACAGAAACCATACTTGCTTTGGTAAAGTGGTAGAAGGTTTAGACGTGATTGATGCCATTAGAGCAGGTGATAAAATTGAAAAAATAACCATTTTAGGATAATTAAGCTTATAGGTTTACGAATGGGCGTAATAGCCCATGCGTAAACCTATTTTCATATACGCCCGATTTAAAATACACCATGAAAGAAATAGGTCAAGTAGACAAGTTTGTGGAACATGCCATTAAACTTAGTATTGAATATTTACCCCAATTAGGCTTGGCCATTTTTGTGCTTTTTAGTGGCTTATGGGTAGTGGACAAAATTTCAAAATTATTTGAAAAAGGTTTAGTAAAACGTGAATTAGAAGTGTCACTCAGAACATTTTTAATCAGCTTAGTAGGCATATTGCTGAAAGTACTTTTATTGGTGACCGTTGCGGGCATGATTGGCATACAAACCACCTCATTTGTCGCAATATTAGGCGCTGCCGGTTTGGCCGTAGGTTTAGCCTTACAGGGCAGTTTATCGAATTTTGCTGGTGGTGTTTTAATATTAATATTCAAACCCTACAAAGTGGGAGACACCATTGATGCCATGGGGCAGTCTGGAGAAGTAAAAGAAATCCTCATTTTTAATACCATACTTACCACTGGTGAAAACAAAAATGTGATATTACCCAATGGCGCAATCGCCAATGGCACCATTGTAAACCATTCAAAAGAAGCTCATTTATTGGTCAATATCCAAATTGCTTTGCCAATTACCACCAATTTTGAAGCAGTAAAAACCATTGCGTTAAGCATTATGCAAGCCAACCCCAAAGTATTAAACACGCCTGCTCCTGCTGTTTCATTGAGCAAAATCAATGCTGATCATTTGCTCATTTCCGTTAAACCATGTACAATAGCCTCCGATGCCTCCTCGGCTTCAAACGAAATATTGGAAGCCATACAACAGCAACTGCAAGCAACAGGATTGGCTTTTAATTAAACACTCCTATTAGCATTGCCTAAATAAAAAAGTGAAAAGACCAATGAACGTAGTCCATTGGTCTTTTCACTTTTTTATTGTACCATAAATTCCTGCACATCATTGGCATAAATTCCGTCGTATAGTTTTCCTTTGGCACTAATGAGTTCAACCAACACCTTGTGTTTTCCAGGTTTTAACCCGGCAATTTTAAGCGATTTCCATTCTTTAAGATACAACTCTGTTTCATCATCAATAGAAACCCTCACTTTGTTTCCGTTGGCAGATAAAGCAGTGTTGATCAACATAAAATCTAACAATATTGTCGATGTCTCCACAGGATTGGGTAGGTTAAGAAATACCATAGGCTGTGTCACATCAATATCCTTTTTTTCATCTATGCCAATGTTCAATTGCGTCAATTGGTACGAATTTTCATTTTTAACACTCACCCCATTGCCATCACACAAATAGGCCGCACATAAAAACACACCTTTGGGTAAAGTAACTTTTTTAGTCGCGTCAAAAACAAATTTCTTGGTACCATTTTCAACCGACAACCTTACCGAATGGCCATCAACAAAAGGGAATTTTTTAGTATTGAATACAAAATCAATATCCCCTTCTTTTAAGAGTGCTTTGTTTTGTGGAGCCGTTTGAAGAAATCCTGCTTCTTTATGCAGGTTTTTGGCTTCATAATCCCTAATAATCAAATCCCCTTCCACAACATTGGGTTGCGCAACGGTATCACGTTCTAAGGTTTTGGTTTCAACATCAGATTTTGATTCTGTTTTTTCTGATACTTCACAACTCAATAAAGTAAATACAAAGGTTATAAACAATATGCTGTGGTAGAGGAATGTTTTTTTCATATATCAATTATTTTAGACAAAAATAAAGCATTAACACCTATAAAAACATGATTAAAAAGGACCCAAAACGTGATTAAAATCATATTTATAAAGGTCGCCAATTAATAAATGGCAATAATAAACCAGGTTATGAAATGGGAAGATGAAAGACAATAAGGAAGGCATGCAAGATTGTTACGGGAGGATGTTAGTTTGAAACGGGAGGACGCAAGTTTAATACGAGGGTATGCTAAAAAGTAGAGGCAATAAGGGCAAAGGTATTAAAATGGTGGTTTTATTTGCATTAATAGCAGGTACAAAGAGGCATATTTAGCGTTTATCCGCATAATCCACTAGTCCTCGTTTACAACCATAGCCGTCAGTTTAGCGATAATATTCTGATTTTCAATCAACAGGAGATGTTCTCCGGTATTTCACCAGAAAGCACCTCCTAAGTCTCATATTTTTTTAGATGTGCCACTTGTTTTGCAATAAATAATATCGGCACGTTTCTATTATCTACATTGTAAA
>JBEAZU010000218.1:0-4628 GCA_041169945.1 Bacteroidota bacterium | reverse complement strand
TACCAACGGTATTGTAATGATAGTTTAACAATATTTTACTTGGCAATTTAGCTAGTTTTGCACCAGGAATCACGGTCGTAACATTGTTGTTCCAATTCATATCACCTAAACGAAGTTCGCCTCCACGCACATTATTGTTATCTCCTTTAGACTCCAATTTTACCGCATATTCATCCTGTCCTAAAGTATCTACAGACAAGAACACTTGGTCATTTTCTCCATTATTGCTTTTCCATCCCTCTAAATTGGGTGTAATTTTTTTCGTCCAGTTGTTAAAAGTACCGTTAGGTAAAGGTAAAATCGTATTGTTATTGTTAAATTCAATCAATTTAATATCTTCTATTTCAAGAAATGCACCTAAGTTTGGATTCTCGCCAAAAGGACTTTCTACAAAAGGAGCAAGTAACAACTGGGCAGTTCCTACGGGTGCTTTAAATTTAAAAACAGTATCCCTTGTAAATTCAACATCACCTACATTAGGAAGTGCAATAGGAATCAAGCCTCCCATTCCACCAATGGCAAGGCTATCGGCAGTGATAAAACTGATCATCACCACCGAATTAGCTGAATTGTTTTTATAATTAAGCACAATACTTACACTATCAGTAGAGGTAAATGGAATACCAAAACCCCTCACTGGATCATGATCAGTATCTAGCTCCCCAAGTATGATTCCATTTGATTTTTCAACATTGACATTGGTAACCCTTGCAGAAGAATCTGTGCCAGTTAATCCAGCGGCATCATTTACACGCCAATCGTCAAGCACTTTGGTCGTATCAAAAGACCAATTATTAAATTGAGCATTCGGCAACTGTTGTGCTTGTGAAACAGTAATTCCAAGCAGTGCACTAGCCAATAAGGTAAGTAATGATTTCTTCATGTTGAATAATGTTAAGGTTACAATTATTTTGTTGTCTCTATTTACAAAACATCACTATTAAAACACAAATATTCTGCGTGATATTTTGCAAAAACCATATAAAAATCATGTTATTATATGCCTTTTATTACTCTATTATTAATTTTTGAGTAATACTTTGATCCTCATTTTCAAAGGAGACAAGATACAATCCTTTATGTAAATCAGCAATACCCAACACGGTTTGTTGCAAAGCCTCGACCGATGTTTCAAGGATTAGCATTCCTGTAAGGTCTTTGATCCTCACCAATACGGGATGCAATGTTTGATTGCCTAAAGTGATGGTTTGTTTTGCAGGATTAGGATAACACAATAACTTAGGATTGTTATCAACTTGATTCAATCCCAAAGCAGGATACTCAAAGGCAACATCATCCACCCAAAGGGCCGCACCAGCAGCGCGATTCACCGCACCTTTTCCTCTAGAAGAATAAAATTGTACGATAGCAGAATCTGCCGTTGTTTCAGTGGGATTTAAATTCACCTCCACACGTTGTGCCTCAAAACTATTAGCAGGCAAGATATAGCCGTATCCACCCCCTACTTTTGTGGTCACATTGCCAAGCCTTTTGGTTAAAATTATTTCTACGGCAGCAGTATCATTCACGCCAATGGCAGGCACATACTTACTTGAAAAACGAATAGCGGTTGGCACCGCATCGATTTTAAAGGTAGGACTATATTTGTCATCCACAGCCGTTAAACCATACTGAACAGAGCCGAGCGACAAAACGCCCGTTTGCACATTGCCGACAAAAGTACCCGTCATAAGCTTGGCAGAAGCTGCCCCATTGTTAAACACACTAGCTTTCGCGAGCGAACCAGCCATATAGGTTTCTGAAGACTGCCAACTGGTAGCCATGTCGGTATTGATGCTTTGCCATTGTTCAAAACTGGCATTTTTGGTGGCTAATGGCGTTAATCCAACGCCGACAATAAGATTATCGACACTGACATAAGAGCCAATGGTTTTGCTATTTACATTTTTAGGATCTGTGGCTTCGGGAAAAAAGGCTACAATTATTTGAGTCGCATCGGCAGGAATGGTAACATTCCCAAAACTTGGCATAGCAGAAGACGTAATAAAAGTTTGAATCGTTAAAGAGGTCCCAGCCGGACCAGCAGCTATCGGCGCAACATAATACCCGTCAACCCCGCCAGGCAATAAGTCATTGTTTGCATCAAAAAAAGCAACTGCCACCACAGCCCCATTTTGAGAAGAAGCGAAATCCCCAATGATAGACAATATGCCGACGTGCGAAGTGATAGGAATACCTGTTCCTTTTATTTGCCCAGTACAACTGCCTATGCAGGAAATGTTTCCGCTAATGATACTGGCAATGTCAGATTTAGTGGTGGTCACGACTGAAACGGCAGCCCCAACGCCTCCTTTTCCAAGAATTTTTTTCACCCCTAAACTGCCTTTCCAATCCACCAAGGTATCTCGGGTAGTTATTGTCCAGGTTTCAAAATCGCCATTGGGTATAGATTGTGCAAACAATTGACTGCAAGAAAACATCGCAATTGCTATGCTTATTTTTTGAAAAGTTCGTTTCATATCCGTGATTTGGTTTTACTTATATACCGCAACAAGGGCAGTCGTAACTATTTGCAGTAGCAAGAAAATGTAGTAGACTAGCGGTGCTTATTGGTTAAATTCATACGCCTTAACCGTATCAATAAAACCTCCTTTTTTAACAAATACCAATTCCACAAGCCATAATACCTGCAAAGGAAAGGGCCTATTCAAGTCAGTGATTTCATATAAACGGTAGCCTTGTTGATCCATAAAATTTAGCATCACTAAAAAACTATTGCTAAAAAACTGGTTGGTCACGCCAGCCTCCACCATAAAAACTTCGGTTTTACCAAAGTAGTCAGAGGCTCCTTTGAGCACTTCAATGTCTAAGCCTTCGGCATCAATTTTAATAATATCAGGCACAGGGAATGCACTTTCCCCTAACAATTTATTTAAGGTAACCACAGGAATTTCTACCTGCTTTAAGCCAGCAGCACTCGCTTCTGCTGCCGTGTAGCGAAAAGAACAACTGTCATCACGCTCGTGCATCGTAAACTGAAATGAACCGGCTACTTCGCCAGCACCAAGGCCATGAAAAGACACCTTTTCGTTGGCACTTAAAATGTCTTGCATAGAAGATTTCAACCAATATTGTGGTTCTAAAAGGGTATAGTAGGCATCGGGAAAATACTTAAGGGTTTCTCTCGTCCAGGTACCATGATTTGCGCCTACATCCACGATATGCTTAGGGGTAAAACCTATCTGTTGAAGATTGGTAAAAAAAGTATTTAGCAGGGTATTTTTATGATTTTCATCAAAAGAGGACGTGCGTTTACCCTGTAATTTAGCTTTAATTTTTTTGAATATTTTGATCAATGCAGTGTTATTAAACTTTATACCATAAAAAAATCCATGCGTTTAATTGTAGTTTCTGCAAGGAATAAGAAGACAAAACCATCGCTGTCGTTTTGGCTTATTTAATTGCCAATAAAGACAGCGATGGTGTTGTATATATTAATGATGATGGTGATGTTGAGGAATTTGTTCGAAAGTAACAGCAGGTTGTGATTTGTCTTTAAACGAAGCACGAGGTTTTAATCCCAATAAGTGGAACAATTCTTTGTCTTCATTCACTTCAGGATTAGGAGTCGTCAATAATTTATCTCCTGCAAAAATAGAATTTGCCCCAGCCATAAAACAGAAGGCTTGGTCTTCTTGTGTCATTCTTACCCTACCAGCCGATAAACGAACCATTGCCTTAGGCATAATGATACGCGCTGTAGCGATCATCCTAATCATATCCCAAATGGGCACTTTAGGTTGGTCTTCCAATGGCGTTCCTTCTACAGGCACCAAGGCATTTACAGGCACCGATTCAGGATGAGATGGCATTGTTGAAAGGGTATGCAACATGCCTACCCTATCGCCATGAGATTCTCCCATACCGATAATTCCTCCGGAACAAACCGACACGCCTGCGTCACGCACACTTACCAACGTATCTAACCTGTCATCATAGGTTCTTGTAGAAACAATTTCACTATAATGCTCTTCGCTGGTATCTAAATTATGGTTGTACGCATACAAACCAGCTTCTTTTAATTTTTTGGCTTGGTCATCGGTGAGCATCCCTAGGGTACAACACACTTCTAAACCCATGGCATTTACGCCTTTTACCATGTCTAGTACTTTATCAAAATCTTTGTTGTCGCGTACTTCTCTCCAAGCAGCTCCCATACAAAATCTTGTACTTCCACTATCACAAGCATTTTGTGCGGCAGACAATACTTCGTCAACTTCCATCAATTTTTGCACCTTCACATCGGTATGGTAACGTGCCGCTTGTGGACAATAAGAACAATCTTCTGGACAACCACCGGTTTTAACAGATAACAATGTACATACTTGTACTTCTCTCGAATCATGAAATTCACGGTGTACCGTAGCGGCTTTATACACCAGCTCTAGTACAGGTAAATTATATATTTCTTCAATTTCTGCTCTGGTCCAGTTGTTACGAATTGCTGTTGACATGTTTATGTTATAGTTGTCTACTTGGAATAATGTATCATGATTATTGATAAATTATCCACAAATGAATGAATATACAATTGATTGTTGAATGTTAAAATCTTGTAAATCTCCGAATATGACTACAAAATTCCTAATTCTAAAGCCGTTATTTTG
>JBEAZU010000217.1:0-5960 GCA_041169945.1 Bacteroidota bacterium | reverse complement strand
AAGAATGGTTGCCTTCTGCGCCATTGCACGTATTGCTGTATAAATATTTGGGCTGGGAAGATACCATGCCACAATTTGCCCATTTGCCTTTGTTGTTAAAACCTGATGGCAATGGGAAATTGAGTAAAAGAGATGCTGATTTGCAAGGATTTCCGGTGTTTCCCTTAGAATGGAAATCACCAGAAACAGGAGAAATGGCCATGGGATTCAGAGAAGAAGGATATTTGTCTGAGGCAATGACCAATTTCTTAGCTTTCTTAGGTTGGAATCCGGGGACAAGTCAGGAAATATTTTCTATGGCTGAATTGATTGAAGCATTCTCCATAGAAAGGGTTGGAAAGTCGGGCACCAAATTCGATATCAATAAAGCCAAATGGTTCAACCAACAATACATCAAAAATAAAACAGATGAGGAGTTGGGGGTATATTTATTAGAGGCTTTGGCCAAAGAAAATATCACTTGTGAACCTGCTAAAGCAGCAAAAATCTCTGGCTTGATGAAAGACAGGATTGTTTTCCCTAAAGATTTAGGAAAGGAAGCCATGTACTTTTTTGTAGCTCCTACGGAATATGAAGCCGAAGTGGTAGCCACCAAGTGGACGGAAGAAGCTGTAAAAGTGATTAAAGATTATACTTTAGCGCTTTCAGAACTTGACAATTTCAACGCAGATACTGCTAAAACATGTTTCAATGAGGTATTGCTAAAACATGAAACCAAAATGGGTAAAGTGTTTCAAGCCCTGCGTCTTGCCGTAACTGGCCATGGCCATGGACCAGATTTGATGTTAATCATGGAGATTTTAGGCAAAGAAACAGTAATAGAAAGACTCAACAAAGCCTTGATTGTAATAGGTTAACCTATAAAAATAGAAGCGAGTAAATAAGTTTACTCGCTTCTATTTTTATAGGGATGCTTTAAAGTAGATGAAAAGGGCAAACCGCTTACAAATTTCTTCCTACTCACCTCATTAATTGCTGCAATTGTCCTTATTTTTTCACTGGTGATATTGGATACTTCAACATTATTTTTTGAATGATGGCAGACAAGTTTTTTTCAAAATCATAATTGTCTTTTACTTTCTCTACGCAATAGCCCTTCCATAACAAGGCATGGGTGTTTTTATCAATCATATAAATAATCAACCCTGCCTCTTCAAAGCCTATGGTTTTCAATTCTTTTCCTACCCTTTTCGATCTCCTATAAATAGATTTTTGACTACTTAAAGCAGTGGTATCTTTATAGTTGTGAGGGTATTTACTATATACCATCACTTTAGATTGGGTAATACCTTGTTCAAAATCTACTTCATAATCAAATAACACCGATGGATTGGCCACATCTATATGCATTCCTCTTTCTTTTAAGGATTCAGTGACATAATTTTTTACATTCCATTCTATGATTTCACCATCTTCGGTAACTGTTGGCGACACCGTTGGTTTCCAAGCAAAGGTTTTATATTGTTTAAAATCGATATTGGATTCGTATTCGGAATAAAAATGAATTGACTTTTTCGAACATGACATCAATATACTCGCAAGCATGATTAATAGGTAGGTTGTTTTTTTCATTTTTAGTAGTGTTTTTTCCTTAAAAGGATGTTTTAACAGATTTGATGCAATATCAGTCATTTACCATTAAATTTGTATAGAATACCTCATAAATCATAAGAAAACTCTCCTTATGAAGTGGTTTGTATACTTACGTTAACAAGGCCTGTTTCATACATCCATTGCTGGTTTTTTTTCACAAAAGTTGATTCTTCTTCATGAGCGATCAATTGTTTTTCAGCATTCCAATACAATACCTTAAACTTCACTACACCCTTGGAATCTGCTGCTTCTCCTCCCGACTTTGCTATAATGGTGAGGCTTTGCCAGTCATTTGATTTTGCCCATGCCTCCAACTCTTTGGTGTTGTGTTGCACCATGGAAGTTTGGTTTAAATACAGCGCATTTGCAGTAGCAAAAGCACTGTACCTCGACTTCATTAATTGAAGTGCCGTAAGTGGTAGTTGTTGACCACTGATAAAAACATGACAACACTCATCAAAATTCAAAGCTGATCCACAAGGACAAAGGGAAGTTTTCATACTACAAATAACGTGTATTTGGGCAATTAATGCCAATATTATTTTAGACGGCGTTACGTAAAGGTAGGATGTTGATTCAACCATCAATATCGTTTTGAATGATGAATCAATGGTATTCGTGCCAGCATTTAGACTTTTGCTAGAACGACTACGATACCAAATGACATAAAATCAGCAATACAAACAGGGCAAAGGCATTAAAATAATTGAATAATTTGAAAACATAGCGTTACATATCTGTGAAAATCGCCAAATCCGTATCATCTGCGAGCCATTTATTTATTGTTTTAAAGCATACATAAAAATTGAACACAGATGGAGCAGGTAAACGCTGATGATGCTTCTTTGTATCTTCTATTAATTCAAATAAAATCACCATTTAAATGCGTTTGCCCTGTCAATACAAACCATTAATAGGGTCTAAAATTTATAGCCTAATCCTATATCAAGATGAGGGGTACTGGTATATTTTTCGGACTTTAAAAGTGGATTTTGTAAGTAAGCCAAACCAATAACGAGCTCTTTTTAAATTTTGCTGAGATTTATAAATGCCTATTGCTGTACTTGTAAGAAATATAAACGTCGAAGTCAGAAAGCCAAGTAAATCAATAAGCATGGTGTATATTTCTCAAGCTATTATTTTTCAATTGGTCTATTATCATTAACTTCGTTTTTAAAAATGACCCTATGTATATCCTATCTTTTAATACCAACGATACCACTGTTGCCATGGAATTTCCTTATCCAACTTTTGAGTTGGCCAAATACAACAAGGGGAAGTTTATCAAAGGGGATTATAAAAACGAGGAACTAAGAAAAATACTGGCCAAAAACCCCAAAGGCTTCTGGAAAATTAGACAAGAATGACCAGGAAACCAAGATTTAATGGATTAGACAGGATAAAGCGGGAAACCAGAATTTATTGGATTAGAATGGATCAAAAGGATTTTTTCGCGTAGTTAATATTCAAAATTTAGTTTAATCCCATTCATATTCTTAATCATGATAGACCAGAATTTATTGGATTAGAAAGCATAAATGATTTTTGTGAGAAGCTATTTTAAAAACCTCTTAATCCCATTCATATTCCTAATCATGATAGACCAGAATTTATTGGATTAGAAAGCATAAATGATTTTTGTGAGTAGCTAAAATTAAAATCCATATAATCCCATTAATCCGCCTAATCATGGTAGTGTATGCATTACTCTTTTAAATTGCAGACTCTTCGCGCCAAAATTTATTAGTAAACCAATCTCTAAATTATACGCTTCTAAATAATTTTTTGCTTGTGCCAGATGAGCATCATCAAGTTGAATTTGCGCTTTGATCTCCAGCATAATTGTGTTTTCAATAAAGAAATCTACTCGCCTTTTACCTACCTTTTCTCCTTTGTAAAAAATCTCCATTTCAAATTCTCTTTTGAAACTTAACCCTACAGCTTGTAATTCCATCGCCAATGAACGCTGATAAATGACTTCCTGAAAGCCATTCCCTATAATGCGATGCACTTCCATTGCGGCACCAATAATTTTTCGTGTGAGTTCTTCGTGTTTCATGTACCAGGATTGACCTGGATTTTTGGATTAAAAAGATTGCCAGGATTATTTGATTAAACTGGGAAAACAGTGATTTATTGTTAAAAAAGGATCAAACAGAAAAAAAATCCTGCTTAATCCTTTCTAATCTATACATCTTGGTTAAGATCCTGCCTAATCCCTCTATTCCACTTAATCTTGGTCAAAAATCCTGCTTAATCCTTTCTACTTAATATAGGATAACGCTCAAATTCAACTCAAAATCTTCCATTTCCACAGTCTTCGCGTCTGCAACGGCGTCTGATAATTTGAAATCTATGGCTTGTACTTCTCTGCAAATGTATTCCTGATTGCTTAACAAGGCAGCGTTTATCAAATCATCGGTTTTTTGGATGTTTACTTTGATCTTGTCTAACACATCCAAGCCCATTTCTTTGCGTAGGTTTTGGATACGGTTTACCAAATCTCTAGCAATACCTTCTTTTTTCAATGCCTCGTTGATGGTGGTATCTAAAGCCACGGTGATAATGCCGTCTGATGCCGAAGCCAAACCAACAGTATCTGCCGTTTTGATGATGACATCTTCTTTGGTAATGGTTGCAGAAATACCGTCAGAGAAGATTAATGAAATGCCTTTGCTTTCTAGTACCGCTATGTCAGCTTGAGACAAGTCAGCCAGCTTTTGTTTTACTTCGTTGATTTTGGAACCCATCGTTTTCCCTAATCTTTTCAAATCAGGCAAGAGTGATTTGGTGAACAATTCACTACCGGCATTGGCGTCAAAAGTCACCATGGTTTTAACATTGGTTTCTTCTAAAATTAAAGTCTCCACACTTTTTAATTGGCGAGCCAAGCTTTCATCCAACACATTGATATACAGTTTTCCTAAAGGTTGACGTACCCTGATGTTTTGTAATTTACGCACCGAATGTGCCAATGAACAAGCTTTTTGAGCGAGTTTCATGCCTTCTTCCAAGTCTTTGTTGATGATAGCCGTATCCGCTTTGATGAAGCTGGTGAGGTGAATAGAGTCAAACCTCAATGGCGTATTGTGGGCAATGGCTTGTTCACGAATTGGGTCTGTCAGGTTTTTGTACAACCATTCTGCAAAGAATGGCGCCACAGGACTCATCAATTGTGCCGTTACCAGCAAACATTCATGAAGTGTTTCATAAGCCGCGCGTTTGTCGTCAGAAAGTTCGCCTTTCCAGAAACGTTTACGTGACAGACGGATATACCAATTTGACAATTCATCATTGACAAAATTTTCAATGGCACGCGTGGCAGCGGTGACATCGTAGTTTTCGTACGCTGCGGTTACTTCTGCTACCAAAGAATGCAAGGCAGACAAAATCCATTGGTCAAACTCACTTCTTTTGGCTACAGGAATGGTGTTTTGCTCGTCAAGTACAAACTTGTCTAAGTTAGTGTATAAAGCAAAGAAATTATAGGTATTGGCCAACGTATTGAACAACCTGCGTTGTACTTCCGTAATGCCTTCTAAATCAAATTTAAGGTTGTCCCAAGGATTGGCATTGGAAACCATGTACCAACGTGTTGCATCAGGACCATATTTATCTAAAGTAATAAATGGGTCGATGACATTGCCTTTACGTTTCGACATTTTCTCTCCATTCTTGTCCAAGACAAGTCCAGTAGAAATCACGTTTTTAAAGGCCACATCGTCGAACAACATACCAGAAATGGCGTGCAGTGTAAAAAACCAGCCACGGGTTTGGTCAACGCCTTCTGAAATAAAATCAGCAGGATACGCAATTCTATTTTCTACCAATTCCTTGTTTTCAAATGGGTAATGCCATTGGGCATAAGGCATGGCGCCGGAGTCAAACCAAACATCGATCAGGTCTAATTCACGGGTCATTGGTTTGCCAGTGCTTGAGACAAGGGTAATATGGTCAACGTAAGGACGGTGAAGGTCGTATTCAGGCCTCACCCCCGGCCCCTCTCCCTCGGAGAGGGGCTGGGGGTGAGGCTTGTATGGATTGTCTTGAACAATTCCTGCTTGTATTGCTTTATCAATCTCCTTACTCAATTCTGCTACCGAACCAATGCATATTTCTTCAGTACCATCTTCTGTTCTCCAGATTGGCAAAGGTGTTCCCCAATAACGAGAGCGCGATAAATTCCAATCTACCAAGTTTTCTAACCAGTTGCCAAAACGACCTGTTCCGGTACTTTCTGGTTTCCAGTTGATGGTTTTATTGAGTTCAACCAACCTGTCTTTTACGGCAGTGGTTTTGATAAACCAGCTTTCCATAGGGTAATACAAAATTGGCTTGTCCGTTCTCCAGCAATGTGGGTAACTGTG
>JBEAZU010000216.1:0-4751 GCA_041169945.1 Bacteroidota bacterium | reverse complement strand
AACGTATCTGCCATTTTAGACAATGGAGAGGGAATAGGAGGGGTAGTATTTGAGGTGTTTGAAGAAAATCCGCAACTCAATGCGAATGCTGCTATTATCGCCACCGGGGTTACCAATAATAGTGGTCATTACAATGAGGTAATTACCTTGGCCAAAACGGTGTCACGGGTTTATGTACGACCTAAATACCTTGGATTTATAGATGTGGTGGAAGCAAATGTGAGTGGCAATGTAATCGCTGTAAACTTTAATCCCTCTCAAAACCAAGCGAGTAGTTCCACTGATATCAATGCCTTTCAACGTATGGATGCTAGCCAGGCGACTTACAGTTATTTAGGTACCTGGAATAATCAGGGGGTTCCCAATTATTTAATTGCCAATAACGATGTGGTAGATGCGTCTTTTTTAGCCGATGTCAATGCGGCTTTGCCTGAGCAAAGTAAGTTGCCTAACGTGCATCCCGAATACATTAGCCAAAGCAATGAAACGGACTTGATTTTAAAAGACAGTGCAGATGTTTGGGTAACGTTTGTACATGAAGGTGCTGGTTGGACCAATGCGCTAGGTTTTTATAGTTATGATATCAATAATCCTCCTACCTCTAAATCTCAAATAGCCAAACATACCATTATTTTCCCCAATGTTTCTTACCAAGGTTCAGGTGGGGGGATGATTTCTGGCAACAAAGTTAAAATAGGTACATTCTCTAAAAATACGGGTATTGGTTGGTTTTTAGTGGCCAATGGTTGGAACGGTGCTGGTGTAGGCAATGGCAATTATATTCAATATTCAGAACCCTCTTTTAACTTAGAAACTGTTGCTAGTTTACGTGCACACATGGTAATGCTCAATAGTGTGGCAAGAAATAGGGTATTGATTGGTTTTGAAGACATGGGGCGTCAATCGGGTGCTGATAATGACTTCAATGATGCTTTGTTTTATGTGACGGCCAATCCTTATACGTCCATACAAATGAGTAATGTGGTGGCATTGCCAAGTTCGCAGGTAAACAATGACAATGACAATGATGGGGTTTATAATGCCTATGATGCGTATCCAAACGATGCTTCTCGTGCTTATGATAGTTATTTCCCGGCCATCAATGTTTTTGGTTCTTTGTGTTTTGAAGATTTGTGGCCAAGTAAAGGCGATTTTGATTTCAATGACATGGTCATCAATTATAATATTGCCCAAGTCATGAATGCCACCAATGATGTCGTGGAAATCAAAGCCAAGTTTTTAGTGAAAGCCATTGGTGCTTCCTACCTGAATGGTTTTGGAATACAATTTCCGATTACTAATTCGCAAATTTCAAGTATTACTGGGCAAAGGATAAGTGGTAATTTGGTGAGCTTGAATGGAAATCAAACAGAAGCGAACCAAACCAATGCGACCGTTATTGTTTTTGATAATCCTGAGCCCATTATTCGTCGAGGAGGAGGCATGTATTACAATACGGAGGCAAGTGCTTCTAAAGGAACAAGTGATACCATTGCCTTGGTCATTTCTTTCGCTACTCCGGTAAATACCAATGAACTAGGTGCTGCTCCTTTTAATCCATTTATTTTCATTAACCAAGACAGGAGTAAAGAAGTACATTTAGCGGATTTTGCTCCCACCAGTTTGGCCAATCAAAGTTTGTTCGGGCAAGGTGATGACAATAGTAATCCTGCTACTGCCAGGTATTATAAAACCAGCACCAATATGCCTTTTGCCTTAAATATTCCAATCGCTTTTGAATACCCAACCGAAAAATCGCCTATCTCCACGTCTCATTTGAGGTTTAAAACTTGGGCAGAAAGTTATGGTACAAGCTATCCCGATTGGTATAAAAATGTGAATGGCTACCGAAATGCAGCCAATGTTTATGCTAAATAGGGCTACCGCTGTTTGTTGATATCAGGTAGTATTTAGTTTGCCCTAAATCAATGTACCCACACTTGCTGTAAAATTATTTTTCAACATTAAATCATCATCGCCATGTTACCTCAACTCAAAATGTTTTTAAAACGAAACAATACGCTTAAAAAAATTGTCCATCGCTTTATTTATCCGCACAATGATCCTCGTCCGAGGTGGTGGATACGGAATTTGATCAATCCTTTTACTAGTCAAATTGGCAAAGGCGCTATTGTTCGTGCCAATGTGCGTATGGATATTGTACCATTCAATGCTTTTCACTTGGGGCATCATTCTGTGATTGAAGATTTTACGACCATCAACAACAACATTGGTTTGGTCCATATTGGAGACCATACTTATATAGGCTTAAGTAATACTTTAATTGGTCCGCTTATCATCGGAGACCATGTGATGTTCGCCCAAAATATTGTTTTGTCGGGCTTAAACCATGCCTACCAAGATGTGGCGATGGCCAGTCGTTACCAACCTTGTACTTCTGCAACCATTACGATAGCAGATGAGGTTTGGATTGGTGCCAATGTCGTGGTGACTGCCGGGGTAACCATTGGTAAGCATTCGGTGGTGGCGGCAGGGAGTGTGGTGACCAAAGATGTACCACCATTTACGGTGGTGGGGGGCAATCCTGCCAAGGTCATTAAACAATACAATGCATTGTCAAAAGAATGGGAGAAAGTTGAAAATGGCGTAGAAATACGTAAGTAATCTTTTTTGTAACACAGTATACATCATTATAAGCACTTTAAATATATATAGTCATGGAAAATCTATTGGTTTACACTACGCCTCAAAATTACATTTCCTACATGGTTTCTCATCCAGAAAAATGGGTAGATTATCTTCGTAAATGTGCCTTTTCTAAAAGTTCTTTTGAACAACAAACCCCATGGATTTCGCTTGAAGCCATTGAAAGTTTACAGGAAACCATTAAACCTGGTATGTCGGTATTGGAATTTGGGGGTGGGGGATCAACCTTGTTTTTTGCCAACGAAGGCTTAAATGTAACGACCATTGAATCAGATGCTGATTGGAAAGATAACATTGAAAAACAAATTAGGGCGAAAGGATTAAACAATGTGGAGATTTTGTTCCGTGAGTTTGAAGTACAAGCAGAAAGTAGCTTTCGTAATTCAGCCTACATGTTGGCACTTCCGGGACATAGTTATGATGTTATTTTAATTGATGGACCCGAAATCGCGGGCTATAAAGCGCGTCCGATTTGTTTTGAATGGGCTGAAAAAAACATCAATGAAAATGGAATCATCGTTGTGGATGATGCTTGGAGGTATGGTCACCTGTTATCCCAAAACAATGCGAAATCTGTAAAAGAATTTGTGAGCATTGGTCCTGGAAGAAAAGGGATTACCAAAACTGATATCTATTATTATTAATAGTTTCGTCCTCAAAATAACAAACAAAGCTATGAAACCTCTAAAACCCAAGCCTGAAATATTTAATTGTTCGTTTTTAAATATTTCTAAAATATTGGCTACGCTGATCATCGCTTCAATCTGTTTGTTTTTTTGGGTGAAAATAATGTTTTTATAACGCTAATTAATTAATTCTTATGCTTCCTTTACATATTGATTCGTTTAGAATTCCAATGAGGAGCATTGAAAGCAACCAAGTTTTTCGTGCGCATCAAAGCAGGAACTTGGTTGCTTTTTTAGCGATAGGCTTGTTGGTGATTGGTTTGGGTTGGATGGCTACAGCAACCAGTTTTTTGGTGTTGATTATTGCGATGTTGGTCTTTGTCGGATTGCCATTCGTGATCTATTGTTTTTATGACATCAAATTTGGCATTATACTCACCATTACCTTGTCATTTTTTATTCTTGGCATCAAACGACTTATTGGCGATGTTCCCCTCGGCTTGGTGATGGATGGCTTGGTATTGTTATTGGCGGTAAGTATGTTGTTTGGCTTGGCGAAATCAGGTAAATGGGCCATATTCAACAATAGAATTTCTTATGCTATTTTGGCTTGGATGATTTATAATATTTTAGAAGCCGTAAATCCATGGGCGGCTTCTGTAGAAGCTTGGGCGTATACAGTACGTGCCATGGCAGGGCAAATGGTGATGTTTTTTATTGTGCTCTATGCTTTAGATAGTTTGAGGTTTGTGAAAATCATGCTTTCACTGTGGATATGCTTGGCTTTATTGGCCGCTTTATGGGGATTGCACCAAGAATACATGGGCTTTTTGCCTTTTGAAGAACGTTGGGTAATGGAGGATTTTGAACGCTTTGCGCTACTATTTCAAATGGGGCGTTTTCGTAAATTTTCTTTTATGCCCGATGCCATGACCTTTGGTTTTGTCATGTCCTATTCTGCGGTAATGTGTATTGTATTGGCACTTGGCCCAAGGTCTAGAAACATGAGACTATTTCTTATTTTTTGTGTCATTTGTATGCTGTTGGCTATGGTTTACAGTGGAACCAGGGCAGCTTATGTCTTATTGCCGGTGGGTGCATTTTTATACCTGTTGTTAAATTTGAATTTTAAATTGTTGGTATACAGCATTATTGCGGTGTTGTTAAGCGTAGTTTTTATCAATACCCCAATCAATAATGTGAATGTAATCAGGGTGCAATCGGCTTTTAAACCCGGAGAAGATGCGAGTTACAATACCCGTAAACGAAATCAAAAAATGATTCAACCTTATTTATGGACACATCCCATGGGAGGGGGCTTAGGGTCCACTGGTGATTGGGGAGAACGGTTTAGTCCTGGTAGTTTCTTGTCAACTTTTCCTCCCGACAGTGGTTATATGCGCATTGTGGTAGAGGCTGGTCCGATTGGTTTAGCCATTTACTTGTATTTGTTGTATA
>JBEAZU010000215.1:0-4375 GCA_041169945.1 Bacteroidota bacterium | reverse complement strand
CCTGCAATGTCAGAAACCATGGCGCGGTCTTCGTTCAACAAGGCATTGAGCAAGGTCGATTTTCCGGCATTCGGTTTCCCCGCAATTACGGTCGGAACCCCGTTTTTTATCACATTCCCCAAATCAAAAGAAGCAAGTAATTTTTGAATGGTTACTTTGAGCTTTTCAATCAAGGCACGTAAATCATCCCTGTTGGCAAATTCTACATCTTCTTCAGAAAAATCTAGTTCTAATTCAATCAAGGAAGCAAAATGTATCAATTCTGTTCTTAGGGCTTTGATTTCTTTGGAAAAACCACCTCTCATTTGACTCAAGGCTGCCTTATGAGACATTTCAGAATCGGCAGCGATCAGGTCGGCAACGGCTTCGGCTTGTGCCAAGTCGAATTGTCCGTTTAAAAATGCCCGTTTGGTAAACTCACCCGGTTTGGCCAGACGCGCGCCATGGTTTAAAAATACCCGGATAATTTCTTTGGTGATGTATGGCGAACCGTGACAGGAAACTTCTACGATATTTTCTTTGGTAAATGATTTTGGCCCTATAAAAACGGTGACCAATACTTCATCTATGATTTTATTGCCGTCGCGGATGGTCCCAAAATGGGCGGTATGGGTTTCGACCAAACTCAAGTCTTTGCCTTTAAATACCTCATTACAAATCGTAATGGCCTCTTTTCCTGATAAACGAATGACAGAAATGGCACCAATGCCCGGAGCAGTCGCCAAGGCAACAATGGTATCTGAAATGGAAGAAGTAAAGAGTTCGTTCATGTTATGGTTGAATGATGAAGTTTGCCATCGTATGAAATACAAAAGGCTTTCAAAATTAATGAAAGCCTTTTGTATTAATGGTAAATTTTAAAGAAATTATCTACAGGTCAAACGCATTTAAATGGTGGTTTTATTTGAATGAATAGAAGATACAAAGAAGCATAATCAGCGTTTATCCGCATACTCTGCTCAATCTGTGTTCAATTTTTATTTATGCTTTTAAAGAATAACTATATGGCACGCAGATGATACGGATTTGGCGAATTTTCACGGATATATAACCCTATGTTTTTAATTTATTCAATTATTTAAATATGTTTGCCCTGTACTTGACTTATACCGTCGGGCTTGCACTAAAATACAATGGCAATAAGCTTTTCACTTTTTCCAAAGTAGCCTCCATCGACAATTCGCTCATGCCACCAGCAGCGTTGGCATGTCCACCACCGCTAAAGTGTTCTGAAGCCAAGGTATTGACTGGATTTTCTTTTCCTTTTGACCTGAATGAAATTTTAATCATGCCATCTCTTTCAGAGAAAAACATCGCTGCTTTCATTCCTTTAATAGACAAGGCCAAATTAACCAAAGCATCCGTATCGCCTTTTTGGTAATTATATTTCACTAATTCTTCATTGGTCAAGGAGATAATAGCCACTTGATATTCTTCTACCACTTCTAACTTTTCGCTTAAAGCATAGCCTTGAATTTTTAATCGACCAAGGGTATTGTTGTCGTTTAAATTTTCATGAATCACGTGGTGTTTTACCCCCGCTTCTAAAAGCATGGCCAACAATTGATGCGTACGAGGCTGTACCGAAGGAAATCTAAAAGACCCCGTATCGGTTAAAATACCCAAATACAAGGGCGCTCCTATGGCGCCATTCAAGAGGTGAGTGTTTTCTGATTGCACGATTAACTCCACAATCAATTGAGAAGTGGAACAAACGGCTGTTTCAGAAACCGTGATGGTCGCAAAATCTTGAGGATTAAGATGATGGTCAATCATGATTTTTTTGCAAGAGGCTTGTTCGAGCATGGCTTGCATTTCGGGCCCTACCCTATCCGTACCATTGTAATCTAAACAAAAGACAAGGTCGGCTTTTTCAAAATGATCCTTGATGAGGTCTTGGTGCTGGGTAATGGTAAGAATTTGGTCAATATTCTCAAGCCAAGCTAAAAAATCAGGTGCAGGATCGGGATGACAAACCACTGCCGTTTTGCCTAATTTTTCTATAAAATGCAACAATCCCAATGAACTACCAACCGAATCGCCATCCGGAGATTTATGTGCCGTGATAACAATATGATTAGAGGCTTTAATCTCTTCTACAATTTGAAGGTATTGGTTCATGTTTTAGGTGATTGTTGAATAGCAAAGGTAGCACAATTATAGCATTTATTATCCCCCATTCACCGAAACATACTTTAAAAAGTTGGTAACGTTCAATTATTCAAAAGAGAATACCCTAGAAACGTTAAAGCCAAGCATCAAATCCCCTTTGTTCCATAAACCTGATTGTCCTCCAATAAAGGAACGTTCAATCATCGTTGAATTATTGGTTAACATAATTTGAAACACATGCCCACCTGTTTCCAAATCAAAGCCTATAGACAAGGAATTGTATTTATTATTGATGGCAGCAATGGTGCTTCTGTTGGCATAATAATATTCTACATTAAAAGAAGTTCTTTTAGAAAGTTTTAACCTTGAGCCAATTCCCAAGCCGAAAATATCATTTTTATCTGTAGAGGCAACCACTAAATTTTGATGGATATACGTCGGCATGATTTGCAAAGAAAATGCTTGACTAAATTTTCGAGCAATCAGCAATTGGTTGACATAAGATAACCTTGAATTATTGGTAAAGTTTTGGGTTAATTCTTTACGAGTCATGGTAAACATGTCGGCACTTGTAAATAAGCTTACCGTAACAGGCATATTTTTAACCCCAGAGGATTGACGCAACAATTTAAATTTCCCAAACAAATTAAATGATTTTTGATAATTGGACCTCCCCAAGCCTAGCATCATCCAATCGGTAAGCCCGTATTCCAAACTTAAATACATATTGGCTTGGTCTAATCCCCAAAAATTTTGCGCGCCTGAATTTACGGTTCCAAATCGGTGGTGAATTCTGAAGTCAAGGTTGTTTTGTTTTACTTGTTCCACTGAATGTCCATTAATAATTCTGGAGGCTTTAAATGTAGCCGTAGCATAATCTGGTTCAGCTACCGTTTCGGCATTCATCAAACTGTCTAAATTTTGGGCATACATGGAAGAGGAAACTAAAAATGCGAGCAGGGTAATGCGTAATGTTTTTTTCATGATCGTTAATTATTAAGCCCTCCTTTATTTACCCAGCTAGTTATTTGAGATTTAGAACAATCATCAATTGCTGAACCACCTTTAGGCATAAAACTTTGACTTGAGGTAGGTAAATTGATTCTTTTCACAATTTCTGTCATGTCAGCATTAACCATGTCATAACTTTCGAAGGATAGGGTAGCATTGGCGTCTGCTGTAGCATCACTATGACAAGCATAACAGTTTTTTTGGAGAATAGTGGCAATGTTTTTTGAATAACTCACAGCACTGGTATCACAAACCACCACTATATTTCCTGAATTATTGTTATTGTTATTATTAAGCGACACTTTAGGTTTCAAATCTTCCTCCTTTTGGTATAAACAGGACGTTAATAACACAAAAGACATGGCCAATAGGGAGAGTTGTTTTTTCATGGTATTTTAATTTGATGATGCTCAGCAAAACCTAAACATCATCAAATATAGGTTTATTTTTTAATTAATTTGGTTAATGCTTGTGCTGAACTGGTATTGAGCACTAAAATATAATTCCCTTTTTCGAGCGTAGACAAATCTAAACTTGTTTTTACCGCACCAGCCGTTAATTTTTTAGTGATTGTTTTTACGACTACTCCAGTTGAATTCATGACTGCAAATGAAACCTCCTCGTCTGACTTCAAATCAAAAGCCACCGTTACAATATCGGTCACCGGATTTGGGTACACCTTCACTCCTGCTTGTAAATCACCATTTTCGATTCCGGAAACAAGTACTGGTGTAAGGTTTAACAAAGAAGTTTTATAGACATTATCTCCTTTATCTGCCGTATTGTTTTCGTTGGCGGCATTACCTGCGGCATACATACTTACTGTACCAGAAGCGGGTGCTTTCCAATTAAAAGTAAATTCTGCCTTGTCTGTAGTGGTGACAGGGGTGTTATGATAAGCATTGGAATTTCCTTTTAAACCTAAGTACGGAGCAACACTTACATCTGGGAAATTGACATTGGTCGATAAAGTACCAATAGAGTTATTGGTTGTAATGGAAGTAAAAGGTTTGGTAGCGTCTAGGGCTTCAAAATCAAAACCAAAATAGCTACAACCCACTTGATTCACCGTCACCGTCACCGAATAGGATTTATTGGGTTCATAAGTATTGTTTACGAAAGCCGGATTTGTTGTGATGCTTACTGATCCTGGACCAGCATTGTCCGCCAAACCACCCGCTCCCGCACCATGGCAACCCGATTGACTACAAGTGTTTTCGCCGGGAGAACCCGTAACCCCTCTTTTCCCATT
>JBEAZU010000214.1:0-2860 GCA_041169945.1 Bacteroidota bacterium | reverse complement strand
GCATAATCCTTATTTTTACCAAAACGATTCTACACTCAACCCTCACTTACTCGTGGAAATTAAAATATTCTTTGATTCAATTAACGAACAAGATTATAGCAGCATAGTCGACAACAATGCTTTATTTCATAACATTGAGTATTTTGGAGAGAAATTACCCAATTGGAGAACTGCCGACATCGCCTTGATAGGCATCCTTGAAAACCGCGGTTCTTTACTCAACACCAGTGCTGACAAAGCGGCAGACATGATTCGTCACCAATTGTACAGACTCAAAAAAGGCGTTAAATCGTACAAAATTGTAGACCTAGGCAATTTACGCTGCGGAGACAGTGCCGAAGCAACCCAATTGAGGTTAAAAGAAGTATGTCAAGCCTTGATGGAACACCATGTATTGCCTATTATTTTTGGAGGAACACATGATGTAGATTATGGCCAATACATGGCCTATGAACATTCAGATAAACTTATTAGCGTTTTGAATGTAGATGCATTCCTTGACATGGAAACAGAAATGAATATGGGACTTAGTCGTCATCATTCTTTACAAATCATGATGCATGAGCCAAATTTTTTATTCAACTACACTAATTTAGCTTACCAAAGTTATTTAGCCGACCAACAAATGCTTGATACCCTCGAAAAGCTTTCCTTTGAAAACTACCGATTGGGTGAAGTACAAGAAAAAATAGAAGAAATGGAACCTGTCGTGCGTGATGCCGACATGTTAAGTTTTGATATTTCTGCCATCAAAATGCAAGATGCACCAGGCAATGGGCAATCACAACCTTTTGGTTTAACTGGGCAAGAGGCTTGTCAACTGGCATGGTATGCAGGTCAAAGTCAAAAACTTACCTCTGCGGGATTTTATGAATACAATCCCCATGACGATTTCAGAACCCAAACAGCCCAAACGGTTGCCACCATGATATGGTACCTGATTGAAGGTTTTTATAACCGTAAACTTGAACTTGCATTCAATACCGACAACTATTACCGTTATTTGGTAAGTTTACCTGATGAGCAACAAGAACTTATCTTTTACAAAAGTAAACAAACAGAAAAATGGTGGATGGAAGTACCTTTCCCTATTAGTAAATCAAAATACACCCGCTCTTCCATCGTACCATGCAGTTACAGCGATTACCTTACTGCTGGCCAAGGCGAAATCCCTGACCGATGGTTACATGTACACACCAAACTTATTTAATAAAAACCCTTAAAATCTATTATAACATGGCATCTTTAGCAGAATTATCAATATTATCAGAAGAAGAACGTTACGAAGCAACCGTTAAATTAATCTTAGCCAACAAAGAAGGTTTTGTATTAAGTGACAACGGTGGCATGGTAACCATGGGCACAGAAAGTGATGAAACAAGCATTATCCCTTTTTGGCCAAGCGCTGAAGCAGCACAAACCGTTGCCATTGGCGACTGGAGCAATTGCAAGCCTGAATCTTTTAATTTAGACGAATTATTAGAATTTATTTTACCTGAATTAATTGAAGACAAACAATTGGTTGCCATTTTCCCAACGATTGGTGATGATGGTTTAATTTTAGATGCCGCTGATTTTGCGGATGATTTAAAAGCCTAAAATATCGCTATCTACAACTCAAAAGGCCTTCTTGATTAATTTTAAGAAGGCTTTTGTATTGAAAGCAAAATTATGCCTCAAGGGCAATCACAATCATTAAATCACCTAATAACACAGATGCATATTGGGCCGCAAAATGATGCCTTAAAAAAATCTCCCCGGAAGAAGCAGAAATTTGCTTAACGAGAATATCTTGTTTAAAAGAAATGCCATGCTCACCATTTAATTTAAACATCGCTTCTTTGGCACACCAAACTTGGGTTAAATCTACCTCTTTATCAAATGTAGACAATTCAACAGTTGACATAAACTTATGTTTTACCCTGCTAATTTTAGGAGAACACGCTTCAATATCAACCCCAATTTTTTTAGTTTGGTGCAAGGCACATACAATAATTTGTCTAGTATGGGCTACTGACAACTGTAATTTAGAATTTAATAAAAAAGGCTTTCCCTGCACATCTTTATATACGCCAAGATATTGTTGTCCTAACACCGACTGAAGCACAAATTGCCAACCAAAACTAAGTCTATCATGGCGTTTTTTAAAATGAATTCCATCGATAGCAGAAATACAATTTAAAGATTCAGCAATTTGATAATCAGACTCTAACAACTCCCACACCCACAAGGTAGTGCCCAACAATTCTATTTCTTGTAATAAAGGCATCGGACTATTTAATGAACACAAAATCAAAGATACATTTTTAAAGCATATTTCAGAAAGACTTTAAAGAAATGTAAAACTTTGACATATCTTTGCAAATACAAGTATAAAAAACATATAAATGTCAACCATTGAAGTCACCAAAATTGCAACCTATTCAGGTCATAAAGACTGTATCTATAGCATCGTACAAGGCATAAATCCAGCACATTTTTTTACAGCAGATGGTGAAGGAATGGTAGTAATTTGGGATCTTCAGAAACCCAACCAAGGAGAAGTGTTTGCTCAGGTACCACATTCAATCTATGCGCTTTGTGTAGATGTAAAGACGAACACCTTGCTTATTGGCGAAAACACCATGGGCATACACTTGATCAATATTTCTAATCACCAACAAACCAAATCCTTAAAAATTACGGATGGCAATATTTTTGACATCATCACTACAGAACATGCCATTATGGTGGCGTGTGGTGACGGTAAGGTAATTGTATTAGACAAAATTCATCATACGATTCAACAAACGATTCATGCGAGTGACAAAAGTGCGAGATGTTTGGCAATCAAAGGCAATACCTTAATGGTTGGCTATAG
>JBEAZU010000213.1:0-5803 GCA_041169945.1 Bacteroidota bacterium | reverse complement strand
ATTCATAAGACTGTTTTATTCAAGATAGCAAGTATAAAGAGATTATTTAAGAATACCAAAATCAAAACGCGACCCAGAGTACCATAAAAGGTATTTTAACTGAATATGACCTAGCAGGTAGTCCACGTAATGATTGATGGCTAAATACATCCCAAAAAGAAAGTCTTCGCGTTGTATCATGTTTAACATCATACAAAGCGAAGACCAACAATCAGTACAATGCTGTACAAATTAAATATTCAAGGTAACATTACTAGCCAAGGCTATTATTTCCAATCAAACAAACCTTCATTAAGAGCATTCAAAGCTTCTACTTTATACTGTGTTTTTAATACGATTGTAGTATTGTATTTACTTCCACCACTAGAAATCATACGGAAAGGAATGTCTTTGAGGCAAGTCAATAAACGCAACACACTGCCTGGTTTTTCGGCCGTAAAATTCCCCACGATGCAAATGATAGATTGCTCTTGTTCTACTTCTATTACCCCAAATTGCGCTAATTCTACCTTAATGGCTTCTAAATTGGTGGTTTCATCAATGGTCATTGACAAGGCTACCTCCGAAGTGGTAATTACGTCAATAGGCGTTTTATATTTTTCGAATACTTCAAACACTTTTCTTAAAAAGCCATGTGCCAAAAGCATTCTGGTTGATTTAATTTTAATCACCGTGATGTTGTCTTTGGCTGCAATAGCCGTAACGGCCCTGTCGGATACATTATTGGTAATCACCGTTCCTTCGGCAGAAGGCTCCATGGTATTCAATAATTTAACAGGCACATTTCTATCTTGGGCAGGACGAATACAGGTTGGATGCAAAATTTTTGCACCGAAATACGCCAATTCAGCCGCTTCGTCAAAAGATACCTCTCTTACCGGAAAAGTACGTTTCACGATACGAGGATCATTGTTGTGCATGCCGTCGATATCGGTCCAAATTTGAATTTCTTCGGCTCTAATGGCAGCCCCTAACAGTGTACCGGTATAATCGCTACCCCCTCTTTTAAGGTTGTCTACTTCTCCTTTAGGATTGCGACAAATATACCCTTGGGTGATAAACAAATCACAATCGCTATGTTGTGCGAGTAAAGCGGTTAATTTTTCTTCAATGTATTTGAGTACCGGCTCATTGTCTTCGTCTATTTTAACGAATTCTAAAGCGGGAAGCAAAACTGATTTTCTTCCAATTTCAGTTAAAAAATGGTGAAACAATTGGGTAGAAATCAATTCGCCTTGTGCCAACAAAATTCTTTGTTCTACTACCGTGGTAGGAATGTCAACCACACTTCTAATGATGGCAAAATGATTTTCAATGACCTCTTTTCCTTTGGCTAAACTGGCTTCTGATTTATAAAGGGTGGCAATAAATTGTTTGTAGTGTTCGTACAAATGATCAATCACCGCCACAGCGCCCGCTTTGTTACCCGCCGCAAGTTTATCCCCAATTTCAACCAGTACATTGGTGGTGCCAGTAACTGCTGATAACACTACAATTTTACGGTGACCATCATTGATAATGTCTGCCACTGCTTGCATACGTTCTGGTGAACCAACAGAGGTGCCTCCAAATTTTAAAATTCTCATCGCTAAGTATATTGAATGAATAAATCAACATTAACCTATCCTAGATAAGGATAGGACTACAAAGGTAAAAAATTACCACAAAGTATAAAGTAGTAAGAATGTATTTTTCATTAAAATATTCGTCAAGGAGAAAAACATATATAAAAAAAGGCAAACAATTTGGTGATGAGCAATTGTCCTCTTCAAATTGTTTGCCTACCTACATCAACAAAGCCACACTTATTTGATGACCTTAATATCTGTTTTTCTATTTAACTGAGGATCAGAAACGCTATTTTTACTATCAATCGTTAAAGCTTTACCATAAGCGTGCATGGCAATTATTTTTTTGTTTACCCCTTTCGATACCAAATAGTTATAGATGGCTTGCGCACGTCTTTGGGTAAGCCACAAATTGTATTCATCAGTACCTGAAGCATCGCCATAAGCATCGAGGTTAAGCACTTTGATTGTTTTCAGATGGGCCTTCACGAATTTGATTTGTTTATCAAGGATAAGCTTCATTTTGGCATCCAGCAAGAATACATTTTTACTATAATAGATAGTACCCAAAAGCGTATCAGGTTGTTCATGATTGTCTTGGTCTTTGATATTTAAAGCCGATTGATCATCAAATACCTGAAAATTGGCCACTAAGTTTTTGTTGTTGCTCTCAATTCTGATTTGATAATTTTCAGAAGACAAGTGTTTAAAGTTGAACACCCCATCTTTATTGGTTTTTTCTCTTCTAATGACATTGCCATTTTCATCGATGAGCAATACAGACACATCTTCTACTGGCTCATTGTTGTTAGCCAATCGTGCAATACCGTTGATGGTAATGCTATGGGTTTCGAGGGTATCTTTTTGGATACGTTTAAAATTAAATTTCTGCAAATCTTCTTTGCTAATCATTAAAGCCGTATTGTCATCAGGGATGTATACTTCCGCTTTAAGGTTGGTATTTTTTTGTTCAAATACAACATGGTAATTGGCAGGACTTAATTTGGTAAATTTAAAATTACCTTCTTTATCCGTTTTCACCTTTTCAATTACATTTCCAGCGTCATCAATCAGCAACATGGCAATGTCTTCAATGGTTTGTTCAGGATTTTTAGCGGTCACTTTTCCGGTTAGTACTTGAGGAATAGCCCTCGAAGAAGTGTCATTGGCAAGTCGATTGTATTTAAACTTAGGTAAATCGGTAGCCACAATAAACAAACTTGGATCGGTTACTTCATAAGAAGTATTTACCTTTAATTTGTGGTCATTGTTATTGATGACGATATGGTAATTTACCCCAGGGATTTTGGTAAAAGCAAAATGCCCTTCTTTGTCGGCCATGGTCGTTTTAATAATATTTCCGGCTTGGTCGATGAGCAAAATTTCTTGCGACAAACTTTCCGTGCTCCCATTATTTTCAACCGTACCATAAATTAATATTTTGCTGTCTTTTTTGGCAGAATCGCTTAAAATAGAAATATCTGAATCACTAAGGGCAAAATTGATGTTAGATTTAATGACAGGATATTGGGTTGAAAAAAGCACCTTATAATCACTAGGAGGCAAGTCTTTATAGGCAAAAAAGCCTTTGGCATCTGTAGTTGTTTTGGCGATTAATTCATTTTTTTGGTTTAGCAAATACACTTGTACATCAGCTGCAGGCAAGTTAGTGGCTTTATTCAAGGCTTGGCCTACCACAATTTCTTTGACATTGAGTGCATTCTTATTTTTCAACAATGCCAAATCACTTTTATCTAATTTCAATACAGATTCATCATTTTCGGCATAGGCACTGGCACTTACATTGGCTTGTGATTTTTCAAGTATAATGTCGTAATTTTCTTTGTCAATTTTCGTGAACACAAAGTAGCCTTCTTTATCAGTCAAGGTTTGTTTGATAATTTCCCCTTTGTCGTTAACCAATAAAACAGCTATGCCATCGCCATTTTGTTCAACGCCATGTAAGCGTCCTACAATAGATAAACTACCTTTTGGTGACAAGGAATCTTTATGGATTTTAGCTAAAACGCTTGTTTTATTTTGGTCTTTTACTTTTTTGATGCGCACCATATTGCACCTTAAACCTAGCACCAAGTCGGTGTATTTTAAAGCAGACACATTTGTAAAATTGTCGCTAAAATAAGAGGAATTGGTGGTAAAATGGCGGTTGAAGCCAATCTCCGAAAACAGTCTCCAACGTTGGGCAATTCTATAATCTAGCCCTAAACCTGCAGATACCCCCCAAACGTTAGAGCTCGCAGAGGCAGCACTGATCGCCACATTTTGATCATCGATAGTAAATCCAGGAGAAGAATTTTCTCCGGTGATGTTAATCTCATGTGCATCTCTGCTCATGGTGACATAAGAAAAGTTAGGCTCTAAGAATAAATAAGGTGAAATTCTTCTTGAAGTACGCAGTATGTTCCATTGAAATATAGGACCAATACCAACGATGCCAATATTAAAATTGGTCTTAGAAGAACCACCAATTCTTACACTTGGCCCCATAGCGAAATATTGGTTAAAGGCATACAAACCACCTAAGCCAAACATCAAAGAAGGATTGTAGTCGGTGAACAAGGCTTCTTGTTTGCCAATGTCTGATTTGCTACTATTATCAACTTTCATTAAGCCACCATAGCCAAACCAACTCCAAGGAAGCACCTCTTTTTCCTGAGAAAAAGCAGTGTGTAAGCAGGAAAAGACAAGGAGGAATAGGGTTAAATTTTTCTTCACAGGATATATATTTTCAAAAACCTAAGGAATAGATTGATTTATGGTAATCGAATTTCTACAGGAGCACATTGATTCACAGCACTAATCGTAACCGTTCCTTGTTGTTCTTTGTTTCCAATTTTGGAGGTAGCCACATATTTATAAGTACCAAGCTCTCGACTCACCTTTATTAAACTGGCAGATTTAGGAGCGCTACAAAAATCACCACTTAAGCTCGTATTTATACTTGATAGTGTACCAAGCGTGTCGCTCGGATTTGTAAGTACCACTTTAATGTCGTTGTAGGTGGAATTACTCGCTTTATTATAAAATACCAAAAGACCAGATTGGCATGACTCAATAAAGTCAGAAAACACCCTTGTATCACCAGAAATGGTTTTACTCACCACCTTAGAACAACCTAAAGTAGATTTATAAAAAATATTGACTTTCCCTTTTGGCACCACCACTACCAAATATTGCTTGTTACTTTTATTGAAATTAGTGGCAATATTGTTTTTTAAATCGTCTAGTTTAGACGCAGCAAAATTTTTACTATCCAACAAAAAAGATTCATCATTGAGTACCTTACACTTTAAATTTTGACCATAAGTAACACTTACGTCCACACGAGCAGAATCTTTTGCGGTTAACACCAAATAATAATACGCTTTGGTTAAAGTTATGGAGGCTTTGGTAGTGAGGTTATTGTTGTCAAAGTTTTTAGAACTAAAAGGTCCAAACTGAACGCCTAATTCATCATTACTGTACATCACGTGTTCGCCATTCATGATGGCCTCATTGCTTTTTTGAAAGTAAATTACCCTAATCCAATAAGGTTTAGAGGAAGATAGTTCCGTCAAAAATTTGCCATTACTTGCCATCCCTTTGTTCAAAGCTCCTTTACCAATGGTATCGCCATTGTCATAATCCGCTTGATACGCTTCATTTGATTCGTATACAAATACTTTGGCATTGGTCGCCAAAGCATCACCATCAGAGGTTTTAATGGTAAATTCTATTTTGTTTAATTTAACCGCATTATCAACATCTACCTTACATGAAACGAGCCCTAGGCAAATCATTACAGCACAATAAAAAAGATTTTTTTTCATAACAATGACATTATTTTTTAAGCTCATACAAGGCATCAATATTGGCCTTGTTGTTTTGCGTAATAATTTTACGTTTTAGTTTTAAAGTAGGGGTAAGTTCACCAGAATCTACACTCCAAAGTTTGGGCATTAATTTTATTTTTTTCACCCTTTCGTATTGGGCAAAACATTGGTTCAGTGCTTCTATTTCTTGTTCCATTTTTGCTACTATTACAGGAAGACAAACCATTTCTTCATTGGTAGTATAGGCAATATTTTTATGGTTACAATACTCTTTTAATTGCGCAAAATCAGGCACAACCAACGCTACCGGAAATTTCTCCCCTTCGCCGCACACCATCACCTGTTCAATCAAGGTTGATTCCTTAAATTTATTCTCCATTTGTTGGGGAGCAATGTATTTAC
>JBEAZU010000212.1:0-2562 GCA_041169945.1 Bacteroidota bacterium | reverse complement strand
TTGTACTCTGTACTCTGTACTCTGTACTTTCTACTTTGTACTTTCTACTAAAAACTCAACACTTTCTACTTCACCACTCCTTATTTGTTAGTTTTTCAATAGGCCCTAGTCACCCAATTTTTTGCAAAATGATGCCCGTTCTATTGGGAAGGTAAATGCTTAGGTGATTGTCTTGGTCGGTTTCAAAAATGACTGATTCATCGATACGGTTAAAGCCTCCAAAATCTTTATTGTCGGTGTTTAAGATCATCGCGTATTTTCCTGCTTGAGGCACCCAAAAGGTATAGCCAAATATTGAATTTGCTGGATGAAAATTAAACACAAATATCGCATTATTGCGCTCGGCGATGATTACTTTGTTATCCACATCCATTTTTAATTCCTTCGCTGGCATCGATTCAAGCACTTTTTGAGCAGTAATGGTGGATAACATGGCTTTGTCGAAGGCTACCAAGTACTTGTATTTCAAATCAGGATTATCAGCCAAACTCCATTGGCGACGGGCATATTGGTAACTCCAATCGTTGCCAATTCTTGGGAAATCTATCCATTCTGGATGGCCAAATTCATTGCCCATAAAATTCAAATAACCTTCTCCTCCTAGACTGATGGTGATTAACCTAAACATTTTATGTAAAGCAATGCCCCTGTCTATCACAAGGTTGGGGTCATTGACATGCATGTGAAAATACATCTCTTTGTCCATGAGCCAAAAAGCCAAGGTTTTATCGCCCACCAAAGCCTGGTCATGCGATTCTGCATAAGCAATGGTTTTTTCTTTGTAGCGTCGATTGCTTAACATCGACCATATTTCATGGATATTCCAATCTTCGTCTCTTTGTTCTTTAACAATTTTAATCCAATAATCAGGAATACCCATTCCTAATCTAAAATCAAAGCCTAAACCACCTTCTTGCGGTGTTCTACAAATACCAGGCATGCCACTCATGTCTTCGGCTATGCTAAGGTTATTGGCATTTACTTGATGAATTAATTTATTGGCTAATTGTAAATAAATGAGTACATCCCAGTCAACATCTTTTACAAAATATTTATCATAATGGTCAAAAGTAGTGTTGCCATGATGGGCATAGAGCATGGAGGTAATACCATCAAACCTAAACCCATCGAAATGAAATTCATGCATCCAATAAGCAAGATTCGACAATAAAAATTGCTGTACTTCAGGTTTGCCATAATTGAACAAATACGAATCCCATTGTGCATGAAATCCTGCCCCACCGCCATGAAAATATTGGTGATCGGTGCCATCAAAAAAGGCCAACCCTTCGGCAATATTTTTTACGGCATGCGAATGTACTACATCTAAGAGAACCACAATATCAAGCGAATGTGCTTTGTTAATGAGGTATTTTAAGTCTTCAGGGGTTCCAAATCTAGAAGAAGGGGCAAAGAAATTGGAAACATGGTACCCAAATGAACCATAGTATGGGTGTTCCATCACGGCCATCATTTGTATGGTATTGTACCCAAGTGCTTTGATGCGTGGCAATAGTATATCGGCAAATTCTAGATAAGTGCCTAAGCCTTCTTTTTCTTGTGCCATACCCACATGACATTCATAAATGAATGGTGCCGCGGCGCTTGGAGAGAATTGTTGATCGGTCCATTGAAATGCTTTGCTGGGAAACCAAAGTTGTCCACTAAAATCATACGTTTCAGGATCTTGAATCACCCTTTGCATATAGGCCGGAATTCTATCTAAAGCCCCATTGTCGCCCTGAACGTGTACTTTTATTTTGCTTTCATGTTTGAATGAAGCGGCGTAAAGTTTTTCATCTAAAAATATTTCCCAAACACCCTGTTCATTCCTACTTAAAGGATGGGTATCTCGGTTCCAATGGTTAAAATCACCAATCAATGATAATTGATGCGCACCAGGCGCCCATTCGCGGTACCACCATCCTTTTTGAACGACATCATAATTGACCCCCAAATAATGGTAAGCGTCTGCAAATTGTGCAAGGCTTCCAGCCTGTTCGATAATGTCTTTTTCACGACTTTCGAACCTGATTAGTCTGTTTTTTACTTCCTCTTCATAAGGATTAAGCCAAGGATCTTCAATCAGAATTGCTGGTGTAGCCATAATTTTAGTATAGTTTGTTCCAAAGTACAAAAAATCTTACAAACCTTTATTCAACGCAATAGTTAATATGAAGGTTGGTGTAAAAAGCGGCAATGAAACGGTATAAAATATTTTATTTTATTGGTGGAGTAGGCTTGTTTTTGTTTTGCATTGGATTACCACTTCCTGATTGATTTCCTCCACCACCTTCCATGTTGGAGGCATCATTTTCTTTTTTCATGTCATCGTTGCTCACTGTTTTTTTCTTTTTGGATTTATCCGGTGCAGCCATGCCTCCAAAGTTATAGGTAAAGGTAATTTTAAAGCTGCTGTTATGAAATGTTATGGTGCTATGTTGGGAAATGACGGGTGATTTTATTTCATTTTTCATGAAAAAGGAAGGCGTAAAAAAGTTGTCAACCCCAAAACCTAGACTTGCTTTTTTGTTGTTAAATTCTTTTTTAAGCCCTAAACTA
>JBEAZU010000211.1:0-2985 GCA_041169945.1 Bacteroidota bacterium | reverse complement strand
GACACGCACTTTAAGGTCTACAATATTGATTACCTCTTGCATAGAAATGTATACTTTATTAAAACTTTCTAAAGCTTGATCGGTATTTACCCTGATAATTTTATGGATGAGTTTGTAACATTCGGGCGCACCTTGGGTATTGTAAATGTATTCTATGCCTCTTTTATCTTTTAAGAGCAAAGCTTGTTCTTTTTCATCTGCGGAAGAAATGGCCATCATGGTCCTTTTTTCTTCCCAATTATAATCTTCGTATTCAAATGTTTTGGCCCCAAGCACAAATGTATTGATACTTAGTAATAGACCGATTAAAAATGATTTTATAAACATAGCGGAACACATTAAGAGGAATAGAGTTTTATTTGGCGAGTACCACCACTTCTTTATAGGCTTTGTTAAGTGCTGTTATCATTTGATTCCATGCCTCGAAACTAGGCTTTTCAACTAATAACGCATTGATATACAAATTTCTTGTCAAGAGAATGGTATTGTTTTGTATACGGTAGGAAATAGTAAAACCAAAATATTCATTGTGGAATGAAGCGTTTTGAGGTAAATAATTGACTTTATATCCAGCAGGAATTGTTAAGTTCACCACAAATTTATCGGTGTATTTGTAATCGCGCTCTACGGGTAATTGTCGTGTAGTAATATCCAAATCAGCATGTTGTAAAAGTTTATCCAGGCTTAAATTTACATATATTTCATTCTGAATGGTTTTGGCATAATCTTCTACTTTAAAGTTGTAATGAATGGCAAGTACTTCGTCACGATTGGCAATACCCGACATCTCATAATTTTCAAGAAAAAATTTATTATTTCCTTTTTCCAAATAGCCTACTAAAATTTCCTTTTCTTTCTCGGTTGTTTTTGCGATTAATGGCGGCACCAAATCGAGTTTTGAATAGCCATTTAGCAGCACTTTTCCATTGCCATGAATGGTTTTTCCTTGGATTTGGATACAGATAGAATCATACCGTTGATTTTTTTCTTGGTTTATTTCAGGAACCGTTGCTTGAATAAATGTGTGGTCATCAACCGCCATCAGACATTGTTTGCCTTGTATCATGTCTGTCGGAAATCCATACGGCGTATAAATACCGGTAGCATCTAAGTACACATATTTGCCATTTACTTTGGCCGTGGCAATCATGTGATTGGCAGCACTTGGCGCAGGGTTTTGATCAAAAGTATAGGGAATATGTCTAGAACCAATCCATGTTAAATGGGCTTCGATGTTTGCATAACGCAACATATAGGTCAATATACTCGCCATGTCTTTGCAATCGCCATATCTTTTTTGAAATACCGAACTCGCTTCTCTTGGTATAAACCCACCGTAACCATCTTCAAAAGCAATGTATCGGATATGGTCTTGTACCCAATAGAATATTTTTTTAGTTTTGGCTGCGTCATCATTGATACCAAATACCAATGAATCAACTACTTTTTGGAGTGAGGTATCTTGTTTAACATTCAAGTTTTTAACAAATTGGTGAAAAAATTGGTACAGTGCCGGAACATTTGACAAATTGGTTTGTGTTTTTCCTTGCACCACTATTTCGTCGATATAAATGATAATATGCGGTGCATAGTATCGGATATTAGGGCTGCCATTTTCTGATTGAAAACCTTTTAGGTTTTTGGCTGTCCAGGTGTAAGTTGTTTTTTTACCATGTCGCTCTTCCGAAAATTTGATTTGATCGGTTTCTAGTCCAAACAGTTGGTACCTAATTTTAATGTTGTCATCTACCGTTACTTTATAGGTTGAGGTTAACACACTTAAATGGTCTGCAAAAAAATAGCCATTTAAAAACCTAGGTTCTTTGATGGTTTCATGGTATTGCAATATGGTGGTTGCGCCAGCTTTGATACTTGGAAATACGAAGCTGATGCGTTTGCTGTCATCATAAAAAATGCTACCACCCATGTCATTTTGGGTGTTGAAATGGGTAACTTTTACCGTTTCCATTTTCCCTTTTGGAGTACGACTTAAAGTTTTGGCTTCGATATTGTCGACGGCTACAAATTTGGATGCATAGATTGATTTCTCTGCATACATAGTAGAATTATCAGAGAGGTGTAACATTTCTGAATAATTGTTTGATTTAATCCTTACACTGTCGTGCTTCAGGTCGATGGTTAAATGCTCACTTTTTTGAAGATAAAGTGCCAATTCTCCTTGATGTTCGCTTTTAATTGTTTGAAATGAAGGAATAGGTTGCGCATGGAGGGAAGTAAACAGCAGACAACATGCCAGCACTAAAGCCGCCAACATGGATTTAAAATTAACAGTAAAGATCATTAGCCGCTAAAGATTAGGATGATAAAGCTATGTAATAATAATTGGCAATACCTTTGTCGTGCATGCACGCTGCTGAAGGCATCATTTTGAATTTACTAAAGTACAAATTTTACAAAACAAACCTTTCAAACTTTATACTTATATCAGGGCAAACGCACTTAAATAATTATACCGAAAACTTGACATGAAAAGCCTCATCACAATCGCAGCGCTACGCTCATAACTTTCGCACGCTTGTGCTTGCTTGTAAAGGAGAAGGGCTTTAGAGCCCGATGAAATCATCATTAGTTTTTGAAAACGAGTAAGTTTTCTATGAATTAATCACGAAACTATGATTAATGGGCAGCTCCCTCTCCTTTGGAGAGGATTGGGGGAGGCTTTTTGGTTGAATTTTATTTTAATGCGTTTGCCCTGCCTCCTTTCTAAAATCCACTTATATTAAATTGCTAACATTTGTTGTTTAAGAAGACCAACAAAGGTAGGAATTATTGTAAATTTGTTCTGTTGAACAGTATTTATGAGTAGAGAAATCACAAATCATCAAGAATATAAAACTTGGGCGGAATTTATTACCTCCAAAATCTAATTAGCTCACACAAAGGTAGCATTTAAGGTAAATGCCGAAATGCTTACGCTCTATTGGGAAATTGGTAATTCTATTATTGAAAAGCAAAACAAAAATG
>JBEAZU010000210.1:0-2961 GCA_041169945.1 Bacteroidota bacterium | reverse complement strand
GGTGATCGCAAATGATAAAATCTATGCCTTTACTTTTGGCATAAGCGACATGTGCCAAAGATTTGATACCACAATCGAGGGTAATCATTAATGTATAGCCATTTTCTTGGGCAAAATCAATTCCGAGGTAAGAAACACCGTAGCCTTCTTTGTAACGATCTGGTATATAATACCCTAAATGCGGATAATGGTACTTCAAAAAACCATAAAATAAAGATACCGCCGTAGTGCCATCGACATCATAATCGCCAAAAATTAAAATCTTTTCCTGCTTGGCGATGGCTTTTTGTAACCTTGCCACCGCTTTATCCATGTCTTTCATTAAAAATGGATCATGCAAATCGGACAATTGTGGCCTAAAAAATGCTTTTGCTTTGTCAAAGGTATCAATCTCTCTTTGTAATAACATGGTGCCAAGCGTGTGATTCACATTGATGGCTTTACAGATTTCTTCTATTTGTACTTGGGCCGGAAGAGATTTAACATGCCATTGGTGAGCGGTTTTTTGTATCATACGATTACTATAAAAATGTAATTAACAGGATCATGCCTATTACCATAACCAAATACATCACCACATCTACCCTGATGTATTCTTTGTACTTTACATAAAAATTAATCAGCTTATTCATATTCTTCCATTTGATGCAATTTATACTTTTTTAAAAGAAAATGGGTCTTGATTGATCTTCTCCTTGCAAAAAAATTATTTTAATGGATAAGTAATTTGTGATTTTTATACTGGTGATGGGCATACGCTACCACCACTTGGTAAACGCCCGTTGGCAAATGGTGGATGGCAATAGTTGCGGCAGTACTCTCCAGCACTTTTTCTCCTAAAGCATTAAAAATTGCCACGCTTTCTACCTCGCCATTTAAGGTAATTAGATCATGACTTGGATTAGGATATATACTTAAAATATCGTGATCAATGGTTTCATTTTCAATGCCTAGCACCACCACAAGGTTACAATTTTCTGTCCATTGCGACAAAGCATCTTTGCTGTAATCGGGATTGGTACTCGCATTGGCCACACTTGCCACACAAATATAACTTAAGGAATCGTTTTGGTTACAGTGCAATGTCGTTAAGTAGGCATTGCTCACCACATTGAGCCCCGTCAATACATTGCGATTACAAAGTAAGGTTTGTAATACTTTGGTCTTTTGTACAATCAAACTTTTTAGTAAATTATTGCTACAATCTACATATCGAAGGTTTATACATTTATTGATACTCAAATACGTGAGCAAATTATTGGCACAGGATAAAGAATATAGCTTTGTATTGCTCGCCAAATCCAATGTGCTCAATTGGTTGTCGTTGGTGTTAAAATCAATTAATAAGGTGTTACGAGAAACATCTACATTGAGCAATAAATTATCGCTACAATCTAGAAATTGCAATAATTTGTTTTGACTAAGGTCTAATACTTGAATTTTATTGGAAGCACAGTGTAAATTATTTAAAGCGACATTTTTACCAAGTGCTAAACTCGTCAATTGGTTATACATACAACTTAGGGAAGTCAACTTTGTATTGCGCTCCAAATTTAATGCATCGAGACCGCAGGAAACACATGAAAGATTGCTTAATTCAGTATTGGACGATACCGACAAATCTTGTAAGGGATTAAATGAACAATCTAAGTCTTCCAATGCACTGAGTGTACTTAGGTCTAAGGTGGTTAAAAGATTAGATTGGCAGTATAAAGTGCGCAATACCGTATTTTGAATAAAAGTAAGTGTAGCAAGTTGGTTTTGAGAACAATCTAACAATTCTAAAACTGTGTTTTTTTGAACAGATAAACTGGTTAACTGGTTTGCCGCTACATTCAATCGCCAGAGGTTAGGAAAACTATCTAAAGAAATGCTGGCAATTTGATTCCATGAACAATCGAGTACTTGTAAATTTTTGAAAGCTTCTAAGCCTGAAAGTGAGGTGATGGATTGTGCTTTTAAATTTAATTCATGTGTGGCTTCTGCTTCCGAAATTTGAATTTCAGCATCCTTATCCACATCTACCCCATTGTTAATAAGCGCAATTTTAAGGTTATTGTCTTCAAAAGCTATCGTTTGAGTATAACCTTTTACAAGAGAAAATAAGATACATAGAAAGGCTATAAGTTTCTTCATAAATTACGGTAGTGGTGCATGTTGAAGATAACGCATGATTGGTAGAATGATTGGCTAAATTTACATAAAATTTTAATATTTGGTATAATTTACGACATAATCAATCAGGGCAAACGCATTTAAATGGTGGTTTGAGTTGAATAGAAAATACAAAGAGGCATATTCAGCGTTTATCCGATAATCTGCGCAATCGGTGTTCAATTTTTATTTATGCTTTAAACGAATAAATAAATGGCACGCAGATGATACGGATTTGGCGAATTTTCAGGGATATATAAGGCTATGTTTTCAATGTATTCAATTATTTTATTGCGTTTGCCCTGCATAATCAATGGGAGATGTCTAAAAACAAACCCAAATTGATTAATCATGCCCTCCTTTTAGGATTTTGGGTAAAACGCATTGGAAAAATTGGACTATTTTCTGTTTTAAAACCATTTAAGGATTGAACAGGAATAACCATAAATAAAACCAATGGTCTGTACACAAAGCAGAAAAAGGTGACATGTTTAATAGCCTTGCCTATCGTAGCAAATGGTTTTGCCTAACAAATCTCCATCAATTCAAAAAGCCAATGTACATTCTTTAGCATTACAGCTACAAAAATCTATCATTCAATACCTTACCATAAAAAAATGTAGCGATGCTAATTTTACAGCATTAGAATGATTTTCATTAAATTCAACCGAAAAACTAACCTCAACCCTCAAATTAAAACTTTTGAAAATATTTTCTGTAAATAACCCTCAATAAACCCTAAAACCTATTAATTTTGGCTTTAATACATTATTGTGAATTTGTGTATTGGCGAAAGCAATATCCAAT
>JBEAZU010000209.1:0-6163 GCA_041169945.1 Bacteroidota bacterium | reverse complement strand
TCAAGCTTTTTTGAGGTATACGGAAATACCTTTGCGTTCTTTTTATTTAGAGCTTGCTGAAAACACTTCAGCAAGTGCACACATGACTATCGCTTATAAAAACAATCCTTTAAAGGATTATTTTAAAGGATTGTTGGCATGAAAAACATAAGGATTGAATGATTTATTTAGAATGGGAACATCATCAACACGACTAGTATTCAACCAGCTACCTAACTTAAAATCATATAAATCTCCATTTTTAGTCATCAAACCCACTTCTGGCAACACTTCCATTCCCCTAAATCCTAAAGGGAAAATACTTGGCACAATATCATCCTCTGTAAACGAATTTGTTTGGGCATTATAAAGTCTTTTTCTTCCCCAAGCATCATACTGATGTTGTTCGACCACTGTTCCATCTTCACGAAAGACCAACAAAGGCGTACCTTGATCATCATTCGCCAAATAAAAAAGCGCATCAGAGGTGTCGTCTTTCAGGTAAACGGCAGCAATCCCCACTGGCGTAGTGATATAATGCAGGTTTTGGGTATTGTTTATCATGCTATTTTTAACAAAAGAATGCGCATAATAGCGAGTAAAATTAAGATGACTACTGTTGGCGTTTTCATACACCAGTTTACTTGGATGATGCATCGCATCATAATAAAAAGTATAATGATGTGCTAAGGCAGTAATGGTGTTAACCTTCCCATAAGCATCATAGCTTATCGATTGGTTATTGACCTTATACAAATCAATTGGATGATCAATTTTTGATACCGAAAATGGCTTCATTTGATAAAGATAAGTCCCAATATCGGATTTTGAAGTCGTCGTGCCATTGGCAGCATAGCTTAATGCCACAATAGGATTGGTTATAGGCAAATCAACCACTATTTTAGACAACTGCAGCTTCGTATCATATTCAAAGTGTTCTGCAATGCCATTCAAATTTCGATAAGTGATTAAATTTGTATTGGGATCTACGTTATAATGTGCGTTATACAAAACACTATCTTGACCAAACACCGTTCGATGCGCTAAACCATCATAAGTATCATAGGTGTTTTTAAGTTGCACGCCTTTTTTCCCAAAGCTATAAGCACTAATCTCTCCGGAAGCACTTGTTTCATTTAACTCCCAAATCACCTCTTTAGCATCATTGTCTACCCGTACAATTTGTACCATATTCCCCAATGCATCATAGACCTTTTCCGTTGCAAAACCCGTAGGATAGGTATGTTTGATTTCTTTTCCTTCAAAGTCATACTCGAAAGTAGTCGTAAAATTTTCGGCATTATTTGACTCTACCAATGCACTTGGTTTACCCCATTGGTTATAGACATACGTAGTGGAACTCCCTTTTGAACTACGTGCTATTAAAACTTGGTTAGTACTTCCTTCTGAGGAGCCATAAGTATAATCTATGCGTTCATCACCTATGGTTTTATACAACAATCTATCGCCTACATCATAGGCAAATTGACTTGTAAAGGCCGCATCAGTTTGTGACAGCAATCTTCCATAACTATCAAATTTATAGGAAATTAAACCGATAACAGGATCAATGTGTTGTGTTTTACGACCGTATGCATCATACGTAAAAGCAGCCGTAAAATCATTGGCAATCACTTCTTTTACAGTTAAAAAATTAGTGTATTTGTAGCGCACGGTATTGTCTCCATTTTCTGTACAGGCAATGATTTTACCTAATACATTTTGTATCTCTTGGCGTACTTGTCCGCTCGCTTCAGTGATGGTCTTCACCCTGGTTTCATAGGCAATTTTGGTAGTATGGAGGCCTTCCATTTTTTGTATCGTTATCAGTCTTTTGAACTGATCGTAGCCAAACGTTGTAAATTTGGGAATCGCCCCTTCGGTATCATCATAAGGAAATGACTCCTTTTCCAACGTACCATTGGGAAAATATGATTTAGAGGTTGCAATGAGTCTTGATCCAAAGGTAGAAAACCCTTCCCTTACCGTTTTAATTGCCCTACCCATGGCGTCAAAGTAAGTGATTACAGTAGGGCGATTAGTGGTTACAATCGTATTTTTATACAGCGCGCCAGGCATATTGGTTTCCCATTCAAGGCTATTGTTACATATCCCACCCGAAAATACATTTTTTGATGAGGTTAGGTTTCCAACATCATCATAGGTATATAGTTCTTGTTGCCCATCAACGGCTGTTATGCTCAATACATTACCTTCCTCATCGTAAGTCTTGGTTGTCACTTGGTTCAGCGCATTCACATGCTTAGTCACAAACCTTCCCGTTTCCTCATACACGACTTGGGTTGTCTTTGGCAAGACATCGGCCGCTTCAGTAAAGAAAGTGAGTACATTGCCAAACTGGTCTCTATTGCGGTAATGGGTAGTAATGGCTTGAGGGAGATTATAAAAATCCGTTTTACTTACCACATTTCCTTTCTCATCATAGGTAAAATGAGTGGTAACAGAGGAGCTATGTTGTTCATCCGTTTTATAGAAAACATTGGTGGTTGTATGATGTATTAATGGACGGCTGAGTAGGCCTTGTGCGATCAAATCATGCGTGGTATTTTTAATGTACACTTGATTTCCAGCAGTACTCGCATCATAAGTGATGTCTTCCATCAAGGTTAAATTTCCATTGGCATCATAGGTTTTGGTAAGCTCATTTCTGGTGTCAAGCAAATAATCAATTGTGGAAACAGTGGTTTCATTTAATTTGTAAAAATGTGGTGCATACGTAAATATACTTGAGTATAGGGTATCTGCAATTTTAAATAGGCCATCATCAGTATACAAATGCACACTGTTAAGTGTCGTTTTGAACTGATCAAAAGTAAATGCCTTGATGATTTTTTGTTTCATCATATGATTAATTTGCTCAATGTGATAAAAACCTGCGTATTGCTCCTTATAGGTATCATACCCTAGTCCATTATAATGATACTTAATATTTTCACCAGTGGGCAGGCTCAAATCGCTTACGACAAGTAAATCTGAGGTAGGTAAATATTGTACATTGGCATTTATGATGCTGGGTGCATTGGGCGAATAAAGCATCGTATCACTTAAATGACTATACTTAAATAGCGTTTGGTTATTATATCCATCCGTAATTTTATCAATGACGGTAGCAATTGGTGCTTCATGCAAGGAATCTAAAGGAGAAAGGCTAAGTTTCTGCCAATCAAATTTGGTGGTATTATAGGCTGTTCTATTTTTTCCAGACATTTTAATTGCTGTCAAATAACTTAGCATGTCTCTATACGAATATATCAATTCGTATTTTCGAACTTGTATCGCATTGACTACATGTATGATCGAAGTTAAAATTCTCTTTTGAGTGGGTATTCCCCCGGGATGAGCAGCATTTTTGGCTTCATTTTTTAAATCATAATAAAATTGAATTTGCGCAAAAGGTTTGTCGCCCGCAACATTACCAGTATAAGCGATGGATTTTAGCCAACTTTCTCCGTTCTCCTGGTTGTATTCATACTCCATATAATTGCCATTGGCATCGCTTATCTTATTTAGTTTCCAACAGTTAATTCTTTTCTTTGAACTATCAGCCCATATTCTAGCGTCTTCTGTAAGACCATATTCCATTATTTTCCCTTCCTTGGTAAAAATCACAAAACCCAAGCCGTTAGCAGGTATTTCTATCTTGGCAGCATTCATCAACTCCAATCGATAAGTAGACCCCGGCACACCGTAGCCACCACTGCAGTTGATAAGTCGTTGCCCATCTAGCGCAAAGCCTTCCCCTTTATTGTTTAATAGGGTAGACGGCTCTTTATATGCATTGTTGCTGCCAACAATATGGATAGCCGACAAGCCATCAATTCGCCACTTCTCCCCAACAACATCATTTACAAGCTGTTGACTATGGTATACGAGACTTAAATGAGGTGTCATTTCAGCAGTGCCATCCACAAATTTTAAAGGTATTACATATTTTGCAGCACCCAAATCATCCACAGAAGGATGTCCAAAAATGCTACCCACTGCTGCAGCGGTACTAAAAGTTTGTGTACTCATCATGCCTTGTTCATTGGTGTCAGCATAAGTAGCCACTGCCACAATATTGGGATTGGTGGCAATTTTATAGTTACCCAACATTGACTTGGCATAAAAACTTGAATCTAATTTAACATTATCCCTGGCTTCATAGGTACTTGGAATTTGAGGCGTCAAAAGTACTAATTCTGTTTGTGCACTAGAAAATCCAAAGGTGAACAACATCAAAAACAGGTTTGAAATATATTTTAAAAACTGCATTTATGGTAAATTAAAGATAGAAAAAGATAAAAATAATTTATTGTTTTAATGCTTTCCAAACGATGTTTTTGTCATGGTAATTGATTTGAATAAGGTAAGTACCCGTAGGTTGATTGGCCATATCAAATTCACCGTAACCGTCTTTGATGGTGTTTTCCCCAATGGCATTGCCTCGGCTATCCATTACCTTAATCGTACCCAAAATTCCTGTAGTAATACTCGAGTCTTGAATACTTACTTTGAAACTATTGTGCACAGGATTGGGATATATTTGTACTGTCGCCAAGCCAATTTGGTCTTTGAATACGTCCGATGCAGAGGATTGCTCTTGTGACAATCGTTCTGTGGAAAACACTATTTGTCTTCCCGTTCGATTGCCCCTGGCATCGTAGGTAAATTGAACATAAGAACTTTGTGCTAAAGCATTTATTGTGAGTAATAGCACCGCAATGGCTGAAGATAAAATAAGTTTAAACATGGGTATAAAATTAAAAATGATTATCGTTTAGTAGTGGCCAAGGTTTTGAGTTGTCCTTGTATTATGTCTAATTGTTGTTGTTGTTGTAAAATATACAAGGTTAATTCTTCAATTTTTTTAAGATAGGTAACATTGATTTCACCAAGATTTACCCCATCGCGTTTCACCTCTTCACTTGTGGGCACTTCAGGCAAATGCTTGTGATGGCCAATGTATTGTTTCAAATCTTTCAAGGGCATTAATGGGTAACTTTCTTCAAACACATAATCACACCAATTTGAATTTGGGTTGACACAAATTTCGGTGGTGGCAATTTTCCCTAAAATTCTCAGGTTCCCGGTCATGTCAAGTTGTGACTTTTCGGTATTGTTAAAGCTCACATTGCCAACACTTAGGCTTCCTGTGACGCTTAAATTGCTTTGTATTTGCGTCCCATCTTCAAATTCTCCTTGATAATTAACCAATAAGACATCTTTATTGGTTGAATTCTCATGAAACAATGCTCTTTGTCCAGGCTTGTTTCCTTGAAAACTGCCATCATTGGTACCTATAACAAAACTTGGGCCTGTCATTTTAATGTTGCCAGCCACTTCTAGTTTCGTATCAGGACTAGCAGTTCCAATCCCTACATTTCCAGCCCCTGTTAAAGAAAACACGTTGGCAGTAACCTGTCCGTTGTCTGATTGGTTATAAAACACTAGGCCATTTTGAGAAATCACATTTTGTAATCCCCAAAAGCCACTGCTAGAAGACTTAAAGAAACGAAGGTAATCTCCCGCAAAAGCTTGAATATTGAGTTTACCTCCGTAGGTATTTTGGCCCGTTAAGCCTATGCCAACATTTCCTTGGGAAAAATTATGTTGATAAGCATAAAATGACAAGCGGTCATCATATTCGAACTCCCCCATTCTCACATAATTGCCATCTCCAAATCTAAGTTGGCTATTCATTCGATCAGCATTGGAGGTCGACAATCCAATTTTCACTCCCCCGTTTACATGAAATGGAAATTCTGGATTGTTAATATTTACACCCAGATTATTGTTGGTAGAATTGCCGACTAAGCCATTAGGTGTATATAAAGTTTGTGCCTTTGCCGTAAAAAAACAAACGACAAGTGCAACACAGGCAAAAGATGATTTTTTAAAAATAAACATTTTAAATAAAATATGAGTGTAAAAGATGTCATTACTGATTCACAAAACTATCGACAATAATTTATAATTCAAAATAAAAATAAATAAAAATAAGTATACGAAAGATTTTACACTTATAAATCCTTATTAAAAGTAACATAAATCATATTTAAATCAATAGGTATAGGCGTTTAGGTCGCATTGTTTTTCTCCATTTTAAGCGAATAGGAGTATTTTTTATGAACTTTACTAGTAGTAAATTGAATATTGCCCCTAAATTATTCCTTCTATTGTA
>JBEAZU010000208.1:0-4698 GCA_041169945.1 Bacteroidota bacterium | reverse complement strand
ATAATGTGATGTCTGTAACTTATTCTAACTCTTCAGATGTTAAAACTGGAGGTAATTACAATGATAAAATTGATATTGATGCACCTGGGGTAAATGTGAAAACCATTGATCAAAATGGTTTAAGAAATACAAATGGTTCTTCTGTCGCTGCTCCTCAAGTGTCTGGTACTGCCATTGCTTTAAGGGCTAAATTTCCCTTATTGACTGGTTTGCAAATTGCAGAAATTTTAAGGATGAGTGCCGATATTATTGATACCATTCCTGCCAATGCGACTTATAAAGGTAATATGGGTAGAGGACGTTTGAATATGTTGGAGGCTTTTAAAGGGATGCAAAGTCCTTCGGTGAGACAAACGGGAATTAATTTTGTTAACCAATCCAATTCTACTATTGTCGTTTCTGGCGATACGGCTTTGTTAAGACTTCAATTTAAAAATTACTTATTGCCTACTTCGGCTAGTGCTAAGATTTCTATTGTGATTGATAATCCTTATATCGAATTAATTGATTCTGTTTATAATGTAGGTACCATCGGTACCATGGTTACCACCAACAATAGTGGATTTCCATTTAAATTTAAAATTAAACCAGATGCGCCTTTTAAATTAGCCTTCAAGGTGCAATTACTTTATGTAGATGGTGCCTATAACGATCTGGAAGTGTTAGAATTAAAAGTAAATAATCCTGGTAATGTAGAATTGAATGTGAATCAGGCGTCATTGACAATTTCTGCAAAAGGAAGAAATGGCTTCATGGATTGGGATAATACTGGTGTTCCTATTGAAGGAAATGGTTGGAATTGTTTCGATTACCTCTATAATTATGAATCGGGTTTAATGGTGGCGACTTCAGCAACAAAAGTGTCGGATGCTGTAAGAGGTGATGGTGTTTATAATGACCATTTTAATCCCATCAATTATCCTGAAGAAATAGCCAATGCTACTTATGGTCAAATTATTTCATCCAAATTTGATGATTCTAAAAATCTCGATCCAAATGCAAAAGTTGGAGTTACTATAGCTCAAAAATCTTTTGCCTGGGATTCAACTGGTATTGATAGGTCTTTGATTATTGAATATAAAATCACCAATACCACCGTTAATACCTTTGATTCTTTGTGCGTAGGGATTTTCAATGACATCGATGTGCCTTCGGAAGGGTATGGTAATAATGCGGTATCATGGAATGCCTTACATCATGTAGGGTATGCCAATTATGCTTTTGAGAATGCTGGTTTTGCAGGGATGAAATTGTTGACTCCTCAGAAAGAAAATTTTTATGCCATTGATAATGAAGATGTAGGTGGTGATAATATCAATATAAGTGATGGATTTACACCTGATGAAAAGTTTACAGCATTATCAAGTGGTGTGGCCAGAACAGAAGCCGGTACACAAGTAGGTGGAAACGATGTCAGTATGGTGATTGGGGCAACGCTTTATAATTTAGCCCCAGGGGAAACCACTACGGTAGCTTTTGCTTATATCATGGCTGAATCTGAAGCGGAAATGCTAGACAATGCTGATGCTATCCAAGAAAAATACCGTCAAGTCAGAAAAGGACACACGCCAGTATTGGCTAACCTAACGATTTGTAAAGATGCGAAGGCTTTGTTGAATCCAACTGGCGGCACCAATTATGGTTTTTACAAATCTGCCTCTATTGTTGATGAAAATAAAATAGCTGCAGGCTTGAATTACCTTACCAATACATTAAGTGCAGATACTGCTTTTTATATGGTGAGCACCGATTCTATTTTCAATAGCGATGTGAAGAAAGTGAAAGTCGACATTGCTCAATTGAACCCAGATTTTACTTATACGCTTGACAATGGTGTTCCTGGTAAAGTATTGTTTGAAAGTATTTCTCCTGTGACGAATTGGGCTTGGGATTTTGGCGATTATAGTGTAGATAATGGTCAAAATGTAGAGAATACTTATTATGAAGCCAATACGTATGAAGTGAAATTGTTGGTGTCCAACGGCATTGGCTGTAAAGATTCTGTTAGTAAATTAGTAGAAGTAACGAATTTTGTGACCGCTTCAGGCGCCATCAATTTGCAAAAAGGAGAATTGTTTAATGTGTATCCAAATCCATCCACTAATCATTTCAATTTAAACATTGCTTTAAATACAACAGAAACCATACAGGTTAAAGTTTTTGATGCGATAGGTAATGTTTTGTTTGCTCAAAACACACTTCCTCAAGCAATTGAGCTAAACAATGTGGCTAGCGGTATTTATATACTACAAGTGCAAACAGGTTCGAGAATATTAACACAAAAATTATATGTAGTCACTAAATAGCTATACCTTATTTCCCACTCTTAAAGGATTCTAAGTATTAATTTACTTTGAATCCTTTTTTGTTTTATTGTGCTATCGTTTCACATTTTTGTGTAGTTTTAAGGCATTAAATTAATTCTTTTACAATGATTACAGCGGAAATAGTAACCATAGGCGATGAAATCCTTTTTGGACAAATTACCGACACCAATTCACAATGGATCAGTGCCGCATTGTCGGAGTTGGGAATCAAAGTAATCAGGAAAACAGCATTGCCTGATCAAGAATCCTCCATCCTTGAAGGCATTAAAGAAGCCCTTCATCGTGCCGATGTGGTGTTGATGACGGGTGGTTTAGGGCCTACCAAAGATGACATCACCAAAAAAACCATTGCTACCTTTTTTGAAGTTGATTATGTTTTGAATGAAACCGTATTGGCTGATGTTACTGCTTTTTTTGACGCTAGACATAAAACACTCACAGAGATTAATAAAGGGCAGGCCTATTTACCTTCCAATGCAATTGCCATTAGAAATGAATGTGGTACCGCGCCAGGAATGTGGTTTGAAACCAATGAAGGGAAAGTGTTGATGTCTATGCCAGGTGTTCCATTTGAAATGAAAACCATGATGAATATTGGTGTGTTGCCTCGCTTGAAATTACATTTTAAAACGCCCGTTATTTTTCATAAAATGATTTTATTAGTTGGCATTGGTGAATCATATTTGTCGGATATGATTGCTGCATGGGAAGATGCTTTGCCTTCTACAATCAAATTGGCCTATTTGCCTTCTGTTGGCACTTTAAGGTTAAGGCTTACCGGTTATGGAGACGTATTAAGTGAGGTAGTCTCAGCTGTGGAAGCAGCCTTAGCGAATGTAATGCCATTGATTTCAAACTATGTATTTGGTTACGATAATGATACCTTGGCTTTGGTGGTTGGTCGCTTACTCCAAGAAAAACAGCTCAGTCTTGGTACGGCGGAGAGTTGTACTGGCGGATATATTGCCCATTTATTAACGTCAAACGCTGGCAGTTCAGCGTATTTTCAGGGAAGCGTGATTGCGTATAGCAATGAAGTTAAAATGACTGTTTTGGGTGTTTTGCCCGATACACTTGAAAAGCATGGCGCTGTAAGTGAAGAAGTGGTGATTGAAATGGCGGAAGGATTAAGAAGGCATTTGAATGTAAGTATAGCCGTTTCCGTTTCAGGGATTGCAGGGCCCGATGGTGGTACACTTGAAAAACCAGTGGGTACCGTTTGGCTTGCTCTAAGCGATCACTTAGGTACCATTACCCACAAACTCAACTTGGGAAATCACAGAGAAAACAACATACAAATGTCAGCGATTGCGGCATTGAATATGGTGAGAAAAAGATTGTTACCAATTGAATAGGATGTCAGTATTCCGTACCATATTTCTGCTTTTTAAAGAGGCATTGCGCTATACCACTTTTTCAGTTTTGGAGAGAATAACTATTTTTAAAAACTTAGTAAGCTTGTATGTCAAATCGAAAAGTGCTTCGAACGCAGCGGCAGAAGTATCTGTACGACTCGAAGGTTTTGAAATATTTGCCTATGATTACCCAACTTTAATTGCTTTGTACCGGGATATATTTTTAAAACAGGTATATCATTTTAAATCGAATAATCAACAACCATTTATTATTGATGCTGGTGCCAATATCGGGATGAGTGTTTTGTATTTCAAACGCTTATTTCCGAGTGCGGTAATTTGGGCCATTGAGCCCAATCCAACTGCTTTTAAGTTATTGCAAAAAAACATCTTGACCAACCATATTACGGGCGTAACCTTGTTTGCATGTGCTTTGGCTGAAGTAGAAGGGGAAATTGATTTTTATATTCCTGCTCAAAAAGGTAGTTTGAATGGATCAGTTAATCCTCATTATGTACCTGGGAATTTGTGCCGTGTAGAGGCCAAAAAATTGTCTGCTTTGATTGGTAACCGTAAAGTGGCTGTGCTGAAAATGGATATTGAAGGCGCTGAAAATTCGGTCATCAAAGAACTTTATGAACACCAAGTTTTATGGAATATTGACCAATGTATACTTGAATATCATCACTTAAACAATGACCAAGTCGCTTATGATTTGTTTTTAAGCTATTTCGTGGCAAATCAGTTTGATTGTAAAATATTGGCTAGGGAGAAAGGTTTTGATGGGGGTGAAAATATTGTAATACATTTTAAAAAGTAGCCTTGTTTACCTGACTGTTAAATAGGTACAAACTAAATGCTGCCATGGCTGTAAAAGCTACAGAAGTAATGCTTGCTGCCGCTAAAATATTCCCCGAAGGGATAAACCAAAATCCCCCAAGGGCCATGATTATAACCCCCAAAAGGCTCGCATAATTATTAAACTGGTATTGTCCTTTGCCGCTGAAATAGCAGCT
>JBEAZU010000207.1:0-4181 GCA_041169945.1 Bacteroidota bacterium | reverse complement strand
TTCTAATAGTTTGTTAATTCATTAATTGTAATGTTTGTTGTTATATTAATATTTTTTTGTATTTTATTTATTGTGATTTGTAGATACTTTCAATTTAAGTGTTGTATTACTTCTTTGATTTATAATAAGGATAGTTTAATTTATAAAAAAATAATTTATTGTCGATTTGTTGCTAAATGTGTGGTTGTAAATATTAAAAACGCAATTTGTATGCGTTGCTCTTAAAGTTATCTTAGATTATGTTATTATAAAACCATTTTGTATGGGGTAATCAGCCTCTAAAAGGGCGTTTTCAATGTAATGACAACTGTATAATATAATTTGAGCGCTAGAGATGTTTTTTGTTTACGTCATATTTTTTTCGCTTATATTATTATATGGTGAGCAATTAAATTGTTTCAAGCCTTATGTCAATTAATTCAAACAGGTATCCTTTGTATATAGAGAGTAGATACAATGTGCAGGTTTTTAATTTTTAGGGCGTGCCCTACGGTCAGGCTATCCATTGCAAGTCCTCGCTACGCTCCGGGCTTTCCATTGCTATCCTTCATGCCAAGGTAAACCAATATTGGGGGAAGTCCGTCTATTGGGCAACAAAGCATCCTATATATAAGGTGTTGTAAGGAAGTCAAGCAATGGTTTCAAAAACTTACACGTAAAAGCATTAAATTCCCACTTACACGCCACTCAAAGCCCTGTCTCTGTACCCTGTACTCTGTACCCTGTACTTTGTACCCTGTACTTTGTACCTAATACCTTGTACTCTGTACTCTGTACCCTGTACTTTGTACTTAATACCTTGTACCTAATACCTTGTACCCTGTACTCTACTTAATACCTTGTACCTAATACCTTGTACTCTGTACTCTGTACTTAATACCTATTACCCAATAATAACATGTCAGACAAAGAACCTACGTCATTATATTTAGTGCCAACCCCGATTGGTAACCTCGAAGACATTACTTTAAGGGCTTTGACTATTTTGAAATCAGTGAATACTATTTTGGCTGAAGACACCAGAACCTCCGGCCATTTGTTGAAGCATTATGAAATCAATAAGCCAGTGGTAAGTCACCATGCTTTTAATGAACACAAAACGATTGACCATTTGATTAAAAGAATGCGTCAAGGAGAAGTATTTGCCTTGATTTCTGATGCGGGTACGCCAGGTATATCAGATCCTGGTTTTTTGTTGGCCAGGGCCTGTGTGCAAGAAGGCGTGAAAATTGAATGTCTGCCCGGTGCAACCGCATTTGTACCTGCTTTGTTGAAATCAGGCTTGCCAGCGGATCGTTTTACCTTTGAAGGTTTTCTGCCTCAAAAAAAAGGAAGGCATACCATGTTAACCTCATTCTTGACAGAAGAAAGAACCATTATTTTTTATGAATCACCCCATCGTTTGCTGAAAACCTTGGAGCAATTTGTGACTTATTTTGGAGAAGAAAGAAGGATTTCGGTGTCTCGTGAAATCTCCAAAATGTTTGAAGAAACCTTTAATGGCACTATTCCTGAAGTATTGAGGCATTTTGCCGCCAAAACCGTGAAAGGTGAAATTGTGATGGTGTTAGAAGGTGCAAAAGTAAAAAAGAAAAAAGAATCGAAATACGAAGATCAAGACGATCAGGAAGAAATATAGAGATTAAAAGTATGAAAAATAAACGTTCCCTACTGATTGCAATGATTGGTTTCATGGCTTGGTTGATGTTTGCTTGTGATGCCAAAAAAACGCCTGAAAACAATGCTGATCCCGAAAACAATGCCATAGACATTACTTTTACCCCTAGTGATACCAGTATCAATTTAAACCTATTTTACCTCAATTTGAAAGAGATTCAATTGGTCAATGTGGTGGTCAACGACCAAGTGGTATCCTATTCAAAAATAACAGACGAATCGCTCGCTTTGTCGCCCAAAGCCATGCGATTGGGGAATAACAGGGTATTGTTTATTTATGCCCAAAACAAAATTACTGATACCATACAAAAAGATTATTTTAATACCTTAAAGGTTACCTATTCGGTTCAAAATTCTTTTAAACATCACGAACAGTATTTTACGGAAGGTTTGTTTTTTGACGAGTCTAATCAATTGGTGGAATCAATGGGTTTAGAAGGGAAATCAAAAATTGTTTTTTATAAAAAAAATAAAAATGGTTTCCAAGCGAAAGATTCTATCCTCAATGAAAGCAATGAATTTGGTGAAGGCATTGCTTTGCAAGATGGCCATTTGGTACAGTTACTTTGGAAAAACAATTACCTGAAAATTTTTGATTATAAAACTAAAAAATTACTTAAAAACTTGACTTATGCCAATGAGGGTTGGGGATTGTGTACGCATCAAAATCAATTGTATGCGACCAATGGTTCTAATGTAATCAGTGTATTGGATATTAAAGGCGCCACCACGCAAATTGTAAAATCTATTCAAGTACATGATCAACATGGGCCTGTTGCTAATTTAAATGAAATAGAATACATCAATGGCATTATTTACGCCAATATTTGGCAATCGAACATGGTTTGTTTGATTAATCCTTCGACTGGCGATGTGATTGGTAAAATAGATTTTTCTGCACTTGCCGAAAAAGAAGCCGCACAAAACCTTGCCGTGGATGTAATCAATGGTATTGCCTTTAATAAAAGTAATAATACCTTGCTCATCACCGGGAAATATTGGCGAAATTTTTATGAAATAACATTAGATACGGCTTTACCTGTCTTGTAGTACTTGTTTGCGATTGTTTTGGAAAATGACACTTGATATGAAACGATTGACCAGTTTGTTCTTGCTTTGCTTGACATTGACTTTTGCCTTTGCACAAAGTCCTGGTAATGTATCGGCTAATTTACAATGGTGGTTCAAGGCCAATGATGGTACGGATGTCGTGGATGACCGTGCACAAGTGAATACGTGGTTAAATCGTGGGGCATTTAAAACCAAATCGATGGTGAGGATGCAAAAGTCTTCCCTTGGCTATCCGCTACTCGCGTACAATAAACTGAATGGTAATGCTGTGATTCAATTTTCAGCGGATAGCTTGGCTGGTTTTCAAACTTCTCCTTCAGATTTTACCAATATGCTGCCTACAGCTGGCAATTGTACTTTTGTGGTGGTGTTTCAATCCTCACAAATCAAAAGCAATGTTACTGATATTCATTATTACACCCCTTATTTATTGGGTACCGAATCAGAAGCCACCACTTTCGATTTTGAAGTTGGCTTTGCAAATGGAGGGGTGGTGATGAAATGCGATTCTATTGATTATTGGTCTGCTAGCAGTAAGGCAAAATATGCAGACAATAGGGCACATATTGCCATGGGGAGCAAACTGCTTGGTCCTATAGTAAACAGTGATTGTTCCTTGGATTTATTCGTGGATGGCTTACCCGATATCAATACCAACACAATTCCTAGTTCTTCTTTATTGAATTCAGCGAATTACTTGATCGAAAACTATTATCATGGTTTTACCGTGGGGGTACAAATTAATCACCTCTTAGATAAGTTAACCCAAAATACGGCTTTTGCCGGAAGCATCGCTGAAATTATTGTGTACGACCGGGTATTGTCAGCCGAAGAAATGAAAGCTGTTAATGCTTATTTAGCAATTAAATATGGCATTACTTTAAACCAAACTACTCCCTTAGACTATGTGAGTGCGAACGGAAATGTCGTTTGGGAGGCGGCAAGTTTTGGTGTTTTCAACAAAGACATCGCAGGCATAGGCATAGATCCTGCTTCGGGATTAACGCAGCTTCAATCTCAAAGCATCAACCCGGGTGCAATGGTCACCATGAAACAAGCCTCGTCATTAGAGTCCAATGATTTTTTGCTTTGGAGTGACAATGGTTTGCCTCCTACGGCTGTTTACCATGATCTTGCAGCCCCTGTGGAAGCCCGATTGGCTCGGGTATGGCAAATTCAACAAACAGGAGAAGTGGGTACCGTTACGGTGCAGCTCGATTTGTCTGCTGTGCCCGGTAATATCAATGTTCAAGATTTAAGATTGCTTTTATCTGAGGATGGTGATTTTGGTCAACATACTACCGTGCTGTTACCTCAAGCCATGGTCAATAAAATTGTGACATTTAATGCCGTGAATTTTAAAGCCCATGCCGCTAAATATTTTACCCTTGGCAGTGTTAACCGTGGGCAAACCCCTTTGTCGGCCAATATTA
>JBEAZU010000206.1:0-8583 GCA_041169945.1 Bacteroidota bacterium | reverse complement strand
GATTATTATCGAAAGGTAAAGCTGTAAATTAAGGAACCGCCGTATACCGAACGGTACGTACGGTGGTGTGAGAGGACAGATAGGGAACTAATCCCTATCTTCCTACTCGATTGAATGTATGGTCAGCAGTGTATGGCTTAAAATACCAATTCTTCAAGCAATAACCATAGACCATATAAAAATACAATAGCACCTATTAAAGTAATGATATTACCTAATATGTAGGTTGACAACGTCCAAAAGAAGCTTCCAATCACGCAGATGCCAAGCCCAATAAGCATCACAATTACCGCTTGCTTTAAGCCATCATTTCCTTTTTGAGCATTCATTTGCTCTTTGAAAGAAACTTTTTGTGTAGGAGAAAGTTTTTGGTATGCCTTATTGATTTTATTGGCTAACAAGTTTGATGCAATTTTTTCTTTAAAGGTCAGTTTGTTCGCCACTTTACCTGTTGCTAATTGCTCCGAAACAATTGATTTAAAGTCGTTTTTGCTCAATTCTTTATCCGCTTTAGCGACAACTTCATTGGTATTCACTTCTGGGTTGCCTGCAGGGCTGTTCCAAACGATGTCAGCATGCTTGGTAGAAGTGATGGCTGTTTGCTTGTGTGCACAAGAAGCCAATAAAAACAAAACAACACTTGCCATTAAAAGGCTGATTTTAGTGGTAATCGGGTTTGCTGATTTTTTCATAATAATATTAGGGATTTTAATTTTATTTTGAACAAAAGTAATAAAAACTTATATAAATCAAATGCTAAATAGGTTTTATCGTATCACATTCTCTTACCAAGTGTGGCGATGAAAATAGATGGAATTAAATGGTTATGGTTTACGCGACTCTTATTTTGACTAAATATTAAAATATTAATATAAGAAATTCAATGCAATCGACTAAAACAATCATACAATTTTTATCTTTGCATCTATGTTGGAAAATATTAACATTATCGCAGATCAAATAGCGGCATTCCCAATTGAGAATAAAGCACAGTTAGAAGATTTCAGAATGGCCTTTATCAGTAAAAAAGGCGCTGTTTCTTTGTTGTTTGATGAAATGAAAAACATTGCCCCCGAAAATAAAAAGGCATTTGGTGCAGACGTTAATCGATTGAAAAATTTGGCGCAATCAAAATTCGATGAAGTGAAATTGCTGATCGATGCCCAAGAAGACAGTGCTGATTTTGATGCGAGTGATTTTACGCTTCCAACTGTTCCTAACGAACTCGGGAGTCGTCATCCTTTGACGCTGACCAGGGAACGCATTATTGAAATTTTTACGAGAATAGGCTTTAATCTTTCTGAAGGACCAGAAATTGAAGACGACTTTCATAATTTTACGGCTTTAAATTTTCCAGAAAACCATCCCGCCAGGGAAATGCAAGACACTTTCTTTTTAGAAAGAAGTCCTGATATTGCATTGAGAACCCATACTTCTTCTGTACAAGTTAGGGTAATGGAAAACGAAAAACCGCCCATTAGAACGCTTTCTCCAGGAAGGGTATATCGAAATGAAGCCATTTCTGCACGTGCCCATTGCATGTTTCACCAAGTAGAAGGTTTGTATATCAATGAAAATGTAAGTTTTGCTGATCTAAAGCAAACCTTATATTATTTTGTGAAAGAAATGTTTGGCAAAGAAGTGAAGCTGCGTTTTCGGCCATCGTTTTTCCCATTTACAGAGCCAAGTGCCGAAATTGATATTTCTTGTTTGATTTGTGGAGGAAAAGGATGTAATGTATGTAAACATTCTGGCTGGGTAGAAATTGGAGGTGCTGGCATGGTAGATCCGAATGTGTTAGAGAACTGTGGCATAGACAGTAAAAAATATACAGGTTTTGCTTTTGGGATGGGCGTAGAGCGCATCACGATGTTGAAACATCAAATCAAAGATTTAAGGCTATTTACTGAAAATGATGTGAGATTTTTACGTCAATTTAAAGGGAGTTTGTAGGCAGCTAATGCAATCGCTGCTGAATTTCTTACTCCCTTGTACTTATTAGCCCTTTAAGGAAAATGTACTTTAGAATTGTAACTTATCTATTGCTGCTGGTTTTTACGGCTTGCAGTAGTCCTACGAAAGAAGAACAGATGCCTTTTGCGTATGTGAATATGCAAATAAGTTTGTTGGATCAACAATATGCGATCCCTTTGGATAAGGGATTTAAATACCTTTCAGGGGTGGGCGTAAAAGGGATTTTATTGTATCGAGAAACAAGTACTTCCTATATTGCTTTTGAAAGATGTTGTACCTTTAAACCTTCTTTACCCTGTGAAGTCGTAGAGGTTGATTCTTCTTTGCTGTATATCAAAGACAAATGTTGCAATTCGTTTTATAAATTTGATGGCACGCCATTTTCGGGTCCTGCTTATCGCGCTTTGCAAAGGTATAGCACCACCATCGTCGGCAATACCTTATACATCACCAATTAAAATTGCTATCCCTATGAAAAATATGCTACTGATTGTTTTGCTGTTTGTGTTGGCTATCACGATAGATGTGCGTGCGCAAACGATTAATTTCCCTGATGCTAACTTTAAAAATGCTATTCTCGATAATGGGGTTGATTTGGACAAAGATCGTGAAATTCAAGTCAATGAGGCCGAAGCATGTGCTGTGTTAGACTTGAGTTCTAAAGGCATAACTGATTTGTCGGGGATTGAGGCTTTTAAAAATTTAAAAGAATTGACTTGTAATTGGAATAATATATCCGTCTTGGATGTATCAAAAAATGATAGTCTTGAAGGCTTGTATTGCGCCAGTAACCAGATTACGAAACTTGATTTGTCTCGAAATTTGAATCTTATTGCTTTGGCTTTGGATGAAAATCCATTGAGCAATTTGAATTTAACCAACAACGAAAAACTAAACAAGCTTACTTGTACCAAAACAAAATTAGCCATGTTAGATCTTTCTAAAAACTTAAAACTGTTACAACTGAATATTACAGCCAATCCTGATTTAAAAACAGTGATTGTACCGGTGGTAAATGCTGCGGTAAGCAATAAAAAATTTAAAAAAGACGAAGCAACGCAGTGGATGGAAAAAAGTAAAGCGGCGCAAGGTCAAAGAAGGTAATGGTTTTATTGGACTGAATCAAATAGAATAGAGCCAATAGAATAACCGTTTTTTTTTCTTTAAACAATGCGCTACAAATCAGGTGAAGCATTACAGTAATCATTGTTTTGCCATAAAACAACGACGATTGCTAATGTGCTATCAACCAGTTTTCTCCAACGCCAATTCCTATTTCCATTGGCACCAATAGAGGGATGGCATTTTTCATGAAAGCTTCAATTTTAGGGCGTATATAATCTATTTCCTCTTTGTGGGCATCGAATACAAGTTCATCATGCACTTGAAGTATCATTTTAGATTTTAGGTTTTCGGCTTGCATCCAATCATTGATTTGTATCATGGCGACTTTAATAATATCGGCCGCACTTCCTTGGATGGGCGCATTGATGGCATTTCGTTCGGCATAACCACGAATGGTGGCATTGGCAGAATTGATGTCTCTCAAATACCTTCTTCGACCTAAAATGGTTTCTACATAGCCAATTTCTCTTGCCGTATTGATGGCTTCATCCATGTATTTTTTGATTGAAAATTCTTGGAAATAAGCCTCAATAATTTCCGCCGCTTCTTTTCTTGGGATGTCTAAGCGTTGAGAAAGTCCGAAAGCGGAGATGCCATAAATGATTCCAAAATTCACCATTTTGGCTTTACGACGCATGTCAGAAGTAACCTCTTCTAAATCAACTTTAAAAACTTTGGCAGCGGTGGCTGAGTGAATATCAACACCACTTCTAAAGGCTTCAATCATGCTTTCATCTTTGCTCAAAGAAGCGATGATGCGCAATTCTATTTGGGAATAATCGGCACTGAGAATCAAATAATCTTCGTTGCGAGGTACAAAAGCTTTTCTGATTTCTTTGCCTTTTTCGCTTCTCACGGGTATGTTTTGCAGGTTGGGATTGGTAGAACTTAGTCTCCCTGTTGCTGCCACGGCTTGGTTGTAGGAAGTGTGTATTCTGCCATCCTTAGGATAAATCAATTCAGGCAAAGCATCTACATAGGTAGATTTGAGTTTTTGCATTTCCCTGTATTCTAAAATATCCCTGATGATTTTATGTTCAAAAGCAAGTTTGGATAAAATTTCTTCTCCGGTGGCATATTGCCCTGTTTTGGTTTTTTTTGCTTTGGGATCTAATTTTAATTTATCGAACAGTACTTCACCCATTTGTTTGGGGGAGGCAATATTGAATTTTACACCTGCTTCCGCATGAATTTGACTTTCCAAGACGCTGATATCTTTGCCTAATAAAAGGGAAAATTCTTTAAGGGCAGGCACATCAATTTTCACCCCTTCTCTTTCCATGTTGGCCAAAACTTTAATCAAAGGGTTTTCTACCTCAGTGAAGAGTTTTACCAAGCCTAAGTTGTTAAGTTCTGGCGTAAAGATATGTTTTAATTGAAGGGTAATGTCAGCATCTTCGCCTGCATATTCGGCAATTTCTTCTACCGGAATATCGCGCATATTGCCTTGTCCCTTGCCTTTTTTGCCAATCAATTCGGTGATTGATACTGGTTTGTACCCCAAATACGTTTCCGCCAACACATCCATGCCATGACGGGTGTCGGGATCAATGAGGTAATGCGCCAACATGGTATCAAACAATTCCCCTTGTACTTCAATGCCATAATTCTTCAAGATTAAAATATCAAATTTAATATTTTGCCCTATCTTAAGGATGGATTTGTTTTCAAACACTTCTTTAAATGTGTCTACAATTTTTTGGGCTTCTGATTGATCTGCTGGTATGGGAACATAGTAGGCTTCTCCTTCGGTATAGGAAAAGGAAATACCAACCAAGCTGGCATTGATGGTGTCTAAACTGGTAGTTTCGGTGTCAAAACAAAACTCTTTTTGTTTGAGCAAATAACTGATTAAACCCTGATGCAAGTCGGGCGTATCCATGATATGGTACGCGTGCATGGTGTTGTCAATGGTTTTGTAACTAACTCTTTCGGGTACTATTTCTTCGGTGTTTGCTACTTCATTGACTACATAGGTGTTGGCTATAGGAGCATCGAATAAACCCAATTGACCTTGTTTGGCTGCCGCACTAGGTTTGGCAAAAGTGGTAGAAGGCAATTCTTCGCCAAATACTCTTTTATGTAAATTTCTAAATTCTAATTCTTCAAATAAAGGGACCAATTGTTCTTTGATGGCACCCGTATAAATCATGTCTGTTTCATCAAAGGCAATGGGTACGTCCAAGAAAATGGTAGCCAATTCTTTCGACATCAATCCTTGCGCCGCATAGGTTTCTACATTTTCTCGCAATTTTCCTTTGAGTTCATGGCTATTGGCAATGAGGTTTTCTATAGAACCATATTCTTCAATTAGTTTTACGGCCGTCTTGGCACCAATCCCTGGAATACCAGGAATATTGTCTACTGCATCGCCTTGCAAACCAAGAATGTCGCGCACTTGGTCAACATGTTTGATGCCGAATTTTTGACATACTTTTTCGATGTCGTAAATTTCAGGTCCGTTACCCATAAAGGCTGGGCGATACACAAAAATATGTTCTTCTACCAATTGGCCATAATCTTTGTCAGAAGTCATCATGTAAACTTCAAAGTCTTCACGGGCGGCTTTTTTGGCGAAAGTACCAATGATGTCATCGGCTTCAAAGCCAGGCAAAATTAAGATTGGAATACCGAAACCACGGATCAATTCCATACAAATAGGAATGGCAATGGTAATGTCTTCGGGTTGTTCTTGTCGATTGGCTTTGTAGTCAGAAAATTGTTCGTTTCTAAATGTTCCTCCAGGAGAATCAAATCCTACGGCAATATGGGTAGGTTTTTCTTTGTTGATGATTTCTAAAAGGGTGTTCAAAAAACCAAAGGCAGCACCAGTATTCATGCCTTTAGAGTTGATACGAGGTGTTTTACTAAAAGCAAAATGGGCCCTGTAAATTAAGGCCATGGCATCGAGTAAAAAGAGTTTTTTAGAAGGCATATTTTTAGTTTTCTTTGACAGTTTTCAGTTGACAGTGCTTCACTGTAATTTTCTATGATTACAAATAAAAGTCTTTCGGGACTGAAAAGGAAATGTTTAAGTGCTTATTTGAGATAAAATTTATCACCTAACGTCGCCTTCCCTTGGAGGGATTGCGAGGTTATACTAAGATATTCTCGACCAGTTGCTTGCGTTTTTGTCTTGTGAATCTACTTGCAGTCGAATACGTTCGTGTTGAGGTTGGCTTAACAGTGGGTCGGTTGCCAAAATATTTTCTACGGCTTCTCTAGCCAATTTTACAATGTGCCCGTCTTTGGCTAAATCGGTGATGAGTAAATCCAATACGCCACTTTGTTGTGTGCCGGCTAAATCTCCTGGTCCTCTGAGTTTTAAGTCTACATCTGCAATTTCAAACCCATTGTCGGTTTGCACCATGGTTTCTAGTCGTGTTCTGCCATCGCTGCTTATTTTATTGCTCGACATCAAGATGCAATACGATTGTTCCGCACCACGACCGACCCTTCCTCGCAATTGGTGTAATTGCGACAAGCCAAATCGTTCTGCATTTTCAATCACCATCACAGAAGCATTGGGAACATTGACGCCTACTTCAATCACGGTGGTGGCAACCATTAATTGCGTTTCTCCTCTCACAAAACGTTGCATTTCAAAATCTTTGTCTTTGGGTTTCATTTTGCCATGAACGATGCTGATTAAATATTCTGGGAAAGCACGGGTAATGCTTTCATAGCCATCCATTAAATCTTTCAAATCAAGCTTGGCCGATTCCTCAATGAGGGGATATACAATATACACTTGACGGCCCTTTTTGATTTCATCTTTCATGAACCCAAATACCGCTAATCGATGTGCGTCTTTTCTATGAACGGTTTTAATTGGTTTTCTGCCGGCAGGCATTTCATCAATCACAGAAGCATCTAGGTCGCCATACAAGGTCATGGCCAACGTTCTTGGAATAGGGGTGGCCGTCATCACCAAAATATGTGGTGGCAAGCCTGCTTTGTTTTTACCCCAAAGTTTGGCCCTTTGGGCTACCCCAAAGCGATGTTGTTCGTCGATGATGCATAAGCCTAGGTTGTTAAATTGCACGACATCTTCTAAAAGGGCATGCGTACCAACCAATAGTTTGAGCTCCCCACTTTGTAATGCTTCATGAATTTTAACCCTTTCAGATTTTTTGGTTGATCCTGTTAATTTGGCGATAGGAATGCCAAGCAATGCCGCAAAAACTTTCAGTCCTGTATAATGTTGATCGGCTAAAATTTCCGTAGGCGCCATGATACAGGCTTGCGATTGGTTGTCGATGGCCATTAACATACAAATAAAGCCAACGATGGTTTTGCCACTGCCGACATCCCCTTGTAAAAGTCGGTTCATTTGTTTGCCCGCACACATGTCGGCATATATTTCGCGTACCACACGTTTTTGGGCATTGGTCAAATCGAAGGGTAAATGAGATTTGTAAAATTCATTTACCAAAGGAATAGTTTTAAATACCTGTCCCCTAAAAGTGTTTTTTCTGAATACCTTTAAGCTAATTAGTTTGAGTTGAATGTAAAACAGCTCTTCAAATTTCAACCTGTTTTTTGCCGCTTCTAGCCATGTTAAATCTTTGGGGAAATGGATATGTTGAACGGCTATTTTTTTAGTGGTTAATTGGTATTTGGCTATTAAGTCATCGGGCAATGTTTCGCGCACCTGTGGCAAGGCAATTTCAAGTAATTTGTATTGCAACTTGGCAATGCCTTTGCTGTCGAGGTTAAAGTTTCTAAGTTTTTCGGTGCTATGGTAAACGGGTTGTAAAAAGCCCACTTTTTGTGTAGCTTCTGCAATGGTATCTAATTCAGGATGAGGGATATTAAATTGATTGTGGTATACGTTTGGTTTGCCAAATACCACAAATTCTGCGCCGATGGCCAATTGTTTTTCTACCCAGCCAATGCCCTGAAACCATACCAATTCTACTGATCCGGTGTCGTCGATGAGTGTGGCTACGAGGCGTTTTTTGAATTTTTCGCCTATGATTTCAAAGGATATGATTTTACCACGCAATTGTACAAAAGGCATGGAATCATTGATGTCTCTAATTTTATGGATTACCGAACGGTCTTCGTACCGAAAAGGGTAATGTTGTATAAGGTCACCATAAGAAAAAATGCGCAATTCTTTTTGGAGCACAGCAGCACGTTGAGGCCCCACGCCTTTTAAAAATTCAATTTTGGTTTCGAAGAAATTGGCCATAGGTTAAAAATGATATCGTGGTCAAAATTAAAAAAATAATTTCATTAACCTTGCTTAAATTGATATTAAATCAGGAAAGGAGAAGTGTGGGTGATTTTAAAAGTATAAGACTTTTGGGTGTGAAAGGGGAAAAATCAAAAGCACATCACACAAACAACAATAACAGTATTGGTCCATAAGGCGATTTGCCTTTATTGTCGTACAATTCTTTAAAACAAAAAAAATCGCAAAAACCTAGAATTTAGCTGTTTGCGATTTTGTGTGGAGAATATCGGGTTCGAACCGAT
>JBEAZU010000205.1:0-2608 GCA_041169945.1 Bacteroidota bacterium | reverse complement strand
GGAGAATAATATACCTGAAAACATGTCGTTTAAGAAATACCCTACACTATAAACATTTGTTAAGCACAAACATATTGATGGATAAATTTTAAAAACATTGCCAATGCAACGCAACGGATGTTGTTTGTAAAGGTAAATAAATCACCTAGAAAACTTTAAATTTAGTGTAGAAAAAAAATAAATAAACGCAAGATTACTATTTATGACATTCAATTGCGCCGTTTTTTACGGCATGGGAAGCACTTGATTGCGGACTTAAATAGGGTATTCCTAAATTTAATCCACGGAGAATAATTAAACAAGCCACCAACACGGTAAATACAGGGATGATTTTGGTGATTTTTATTCGGTTCGCATTACTTAACAATTGACTGCTCATCAACACCAACATCATCAAAGGAATAGTACCCAAACCAAAGACAAACATATAGCTCGCCGCAAACCACACATTCCCTTGCGAAACGGCACTCACCAAGGCCACGTAAACCAATCCGCAGGGTAAAAAACCATTGATCATTCCCAAAACAAAATTACCTGACAATGATTTATACTGCATAAATTTGCCGATTTGCTTTTTCAAAAAACCAATTTTACTCGACCAGAGTGGTGAAGTAAAAATAGCAAAATCAGCCTTCAAAAAATTCAAAAAACCAATCACCAACAATACACTTCCAAGGGCTATTGAAAGCCATTGTTGGTAACCTGCCATACTGATTCCCCATCCCAACACCCCAATAATGGCACCTATAAAGGCATAGGTTAGGCTTCGGCCAATATTGTACAACAATCTCGCATACAACAGATTTCTTCCTCCCCCACTTAACATCATGGCAATGGGTGCGCACATTCCAATACAATGAAAACTGCCCAATAAACCCGTGATCAATGCGAGGTATAACATATCGTTTTTGATTAAATAGCCATTAACACAAAACAGGAAATTTCACCACTGATTTGTCTGATTTGGCCGATGATGTAAATATATTCATTTTAATTGATTGCAAAAAAACTTATCCCTTCAAGTCACAAGGCAAACGCATTTAAATGGTGGTTTTATTTGAATTAATTGAAGGTACAAAGATGCATCATCAGCGTTTATCTGCTCAATCTGTGTTCAATTTTTATTTATTCTTTAAATAAATAAATGACAAGCAGAATATACGGATTTGGCGAATTTTCACGGATATATAACGCTATGTTTTCATTTTATTCAATTATTAAAATGCGTTTGCCCTGCTTCAAGTCAATATTCATTCAGCAATAGAAGATAATTTAACCATGTCAGTTGTGTATCATTACTAAATATACTACATTAATGTTTTCAATGTTATATTACACCCGATTGACTTACAAAAATGCAAAATAAAATTAAACAAAGACTTAAAGTGCTTGTAACAGGCATCGGCATCGTATTTTTTTGGAGAGGATGTTGGCATTTTTTAGACGAAGTATTCCTTCCTCACAACCCTTTACTAAGCAGCATTTTATGTATCATCATAGGTTTAATAACTGTATTATGGGTAAATTATGACAATTTTTAACCCATTCCATCGGGCTAAAATATTTCACAAACCGCTATATTTAACGCAATCCAATTACACCACCAATTGTATACAACCTAAGTAGCAGACCTCTGTTAATATCTCCAACATGACACCTTTAGAAGCGAGCATTGCCATTCAACAATTAACGGATAACATTAACCATTACAATGAGCAATATTACCAAAACAGTATTGCTGAAATAAGTGACTTTGAATTTGACCAATTGTTGGAGAAATTAATTTCTCTTGAAAAACAATTCCCTCAATTCAAACAAGAAGACTCTCCATCGCAACGTGTGGGTGGTACGATTTCAAAAAACTTTGATACGGTTACCCATAAATACCCAATGCTTTCTTTGGGAAATACCTATTCAGAAGAAGCCTTAATAGACTTTGACAACAGGACAAAAAAAGCCATTGGAGATGATTTTGACTATGTATGCGAGCTAAAATTTGATGGTGTTGCCATTAGTTTAAGTTATGAAAATGGCCTACTCAAAAGGGCGGTTACCCGAGGTGATGGCACTAAAGGGGATGATGTTACGGCCAATGCCAAAACTATCCATGCCATTCCCTTAAAAATCAACAAAAAAAACCATTTTCCTTCTTCATTTGAGGCCAGGGGAGAAATATTTATGCCTACCAAAAGTTTTTTAGCCATCAATGCTGAAAGAGAAGAAAATGGCGAACCATTGTTAGCCAACCCAAGAAATGCAGCCTCTGGAACATTGAAAATGCAAGACTCAAGCATTGTGGCTAAAAGAAAACTCGATTGTTTTCTTTATGGTTTGATGAGTGATGACTTAAATGCAGAAACGCATTCAGAAGCCCTTTCAATGTTGAAACAATGGGGATTTAACATCAGTGATACTTTTAAGGTATGTAAATCTATCCAAGAGGTGATGAACTATATTCAGTATTGGGAAACCAAACGCTTCGAATTGCCCCTTGATACCGATGGTATTGTCATCAAAGTCAATAGTTTTGAGAAACAAGAAGCCCTTGGTTTTACGGCCAAAAGTCCTCGTTGGGCCATCGCCTATAAATACAAACCTCAAAGTGTCT
>JBEAZU010000204.1:0-2542 GCA_041169945.1 Bacteroidota bacterium | reverse complement strand
CCAACAAAAACTATCATTTTGAAGGCATTGGCATAGCCGACATATTTAATTTCAATGAGAGCGTGTTTAGCGATGTCAACACCAGTAGCCTCACCTCTGTATTGGGTATACAAGCCGAATCCAAAAACAAACCACTGTTGATTCCGGCCACGCTTAGTGTTGATTATGTACACCAAAAACAAAAAATTGGCTTAGGAGCTGGCTTTAAACAAATGTTTTTCATTGCCTATACGCCAAAGGTATACCTCAGGACAAGCTATCCATTAAGCCAACAATGGTGGACAGCCATCACCGTATCGCATGGCGGTTTCGGGGGCTATGATTATGAAATTGGCGTAGGAGGAAAGGTGTTTCCCAAAACAGCATTCAGTATAAATGCACATTATGCAGAATGGCTACTTGCCCCAAACAACACCTCGGGACAAGGCATCAACATTGCCATTGCCCAATTATTTTAATCCCCGAACCACAAAACGCATCAAGTATATCGAAGTAAATCAGCGACCCAAGCATCATCATACAAAGCTTGCTCTGCTCCAAAAACTATGATACTGCTCCAAAGTAGCAATATTGCAAGGTTTACGCCCAACATCGCTTTTGTGGTACCTTGTCGTGGGTAAATAACACTAATAAAATAGGCCATCAGCATATTGACACAAAAATAAACCAAGAATGTAAGGGGAGGAAAGGCAAAGCACAAAATAATGTAAAAATAGAGATGCCATAAGCGCAAAAAGGACACCCCAATATGGTATCCAATGGCATATTTTGCCTTTAGTAGTAACCGTAGAAGGAAATAGAGCAATAAACAAAAACACAAATTAATACTTGTATTCAAAGTGTATTCCTCCAAAACAGTGTCGGTTAAACTATTCCAAACAAAATAGCCCAACAGGAGTATTAATAACCAAGAAGAAATCAGCTTATGTTTGATATCTTGGTAAAGCAGTACGCATAAAAACGGGACAATAAAAGCTGGAAAAATCATACCTAAACAATTAAAATAATTAAAAAACGAGTATCAAAAACAATGTTCAATTTCGAGCAGAAAATAGGCTATTTAAAACCGAAATTTCAGTCCTCAATAGTACAAATAAAAACAATAGACTAGCTATAATCAAGCAAAAATAATTTGATTTAAAGAAAGCAAGAAACATCAAACAATAAAAACACAAGGAATTCCATTTAAACTTCAGGCGTATTAAAAATGATATTGCTTTAAATATACCAACACGCTAAATAATTTATAACTTTGTTTCGTTATCCTAAGAAAATATGCCAATGCTTAAAGTTAAACACACCCTTACTTTAATAACTATTTTATTAATTTGCTTTAGAGGCTATACACAAGCTAACATTCCTATTGGCACATGGCGCAACCACTCCCCAGGAAGAATTTGCACAACCATAGACAAAGTGGGGAACAAAATATTTGCAGCCTCCAACAGTGCCTTTATTGTGTATAATAAAGAGGACAATACCATTAAAAACATTTCAAAAATTGATGGCTTAAATGATGCAGGTGTCAGTAAAATCAAATACCATGAAGCAACAGGCACACTGGTTATTGGCTATACTAATGGCAATATAGACTTGATGACAGCGGATGGGGTCACCAACTTAAATGACATCAAAAGAGCCAATATCATGGGGTCAAAAGCCATTAACCATATCGCCTTTAAAGGAGATTTTGCTTATTTATCTTGCGCTTTTGGCATTGTAGTGCTTGATTTATTCAAAGTAGAAATTAAAGAAACTTACTTAAACATTGGCCCAAACGGCACTCAAATAGAAGTGTCTTCAACCACATTCAAAGGGGATAGTATTTTTATCGCTTCTTCTGTTGGCATTATGGCTGGCTCCACACTTCCCAACTATAACCTCATTGACTTTAACAACTGGAAAACCTTTAACACCTCGAACGGAATCCCTGTTAATACAGTGTTTAAAAACATCGGTACCCTTAACAATATGGTGTATGCAAGTACTACCCTTGGAGAAATATATAAATCAGATGGGATACAATGGGTAAAAGACAACAGTTTTAGCTTTCCAACAGCCACCACCATTAACATCAGCACCTCCAATAATGCGTTGCATTTCATTCATCGCAACAAAATCATTAGCCTAAACACCAATGATGAAAAAACAGAAATCAACAACCTCAACAGTGTGTCCGATGCCTATTTTGAATCGTCTACTACCCAATGGTTGGCCGATGCGGAGGGAGGCATTATCAAATATGAAGGCGAAAATCAAACAAAAATATACCCTAATTCGCCTTATTACAATACTGCTTTTCGTTTACGAAACTTTACCGATTGGACTGGCGCAGAAAATATCGTGGTAACGACAGGAGGCTATGATGATGGAGGTACCGCCAAAAAAATACCCAATGGCATCTATCTTTTTAGAGATGGTGTTTGGGAAAATTTCAACAGTGAAATGGGTAACTTTCCTTCAGGAAATGATTTTGAATGTTACATAGAATCAGATTACAACACCGAAGATTCTTCGCTTTATGTAGCCTCTTGGAAAGGCA
>JBEAZU010000203.1:0-5684 GCA_041169945.1 Bacteroidota bacterium | reverse complement strand
TGTTTTCGTTGGTGATGATGATGTTCTTTTTCTTATTCATCTCCTCGTCGAACTCAGATTTTTGGGCAAAGAAATTTTCTTTGGCTTCCATGATCTTTGTTTTCTTCAAGTTTTCGGCTGTAATTTCAGCTTCTTTGATGATTAGTTTTGCGGTTTCTTCTGCGGTTTCAACAGCTTTACCTGTGTTTTTCTGAATGAAAAACTTACTCACTCCCACGCCAGCTGCTGCTGAAATTAACGCGGTAATCACTATAGTAATTGGGTCCATTAATTTGAATATTTAGTGTACGACAAAGCCAAAAGGCTTAAAATTATGCATCGCGCCACATTTCTAACAAGAGACGGTGAAAAATCACCAGTATTGTTGTATTGTATAAAAAGGAATGTTACTATCTAAGAGCTGCAGCAATAATAGCGTCTAATGATGCTACTCTTTCTGAAACTTTATTGTCTAGGCCTGCTTCAATTTCTTCAGCACGGGTTTGTTGTATCATACAATCAAACGCAACCATAGCCAAAAGATCTTGTTTGTCACTAATGCCAAACTGATCTTTATAGGTTTTTAGCTTATCGTCTACCAATTTAGCGGCAGCACGAATTACATTCTCCTCGCTGGCTTCTACCCTCATTGGGTATTCGCGTTCAGCTATTTTTATTTTAATAGATACTTCTCCCATCGTTAGCATGTTAGCAATTACTCACTTAGCTGAGCAATGCATTTATCAATTTCCTTGATTACCTCATTAATTTTTGACTTCAACTCGGAAGCTCCAGGAGTATCTTCTGCTAATGAAGATACAATTGTACTCATTTTCTCTTGATTCTGAAAATTAATTAAACTTTCATCTTTAGAAGCAAGGTTATTTTTTAACACATTATTTTCTTCAACTACTGTCAAGTAGCTCTCTTTCAGCACCAAATGAGCCTCCACAAGTTTGCGGATTTTGATTTCAAGATAATCTAATCGGTTTAAAATATTTTCCTGGCTCATGCTTATTTCCTGATTATAGCACCCAATTCTTTTTCAAAGCTTAACATTAATTTTTGCATCGTTCCGTCAATTTGTTTGTCGGTCAATGTTTGTTCATTGTCTTGTAAAAGAAAAGATACAGAATACGATTTTTTATCCTGACCTATTTGTTCTCCTTCAAATACATCAAATACATTGATTTCTTTGAGTAGCTTACGTTCAGTTCGGTTTGCTAGTTTGCTAATTTCGTCAAAAGAAACTTTTTTATCAAGCACTAATGCTAAATCTCTTCTTACTTCTGGGAATTTTGAAATCTCAGCAAACACAATTTTACTATCAAACCCCTTCAAAACTGCATCTAGGTCTATATCTGCGTAAAACACGTCTTGTTTTAAACCACCTTTTTTCAGTATATTTTTTTGTAATATTCCTGCGGAAATAATTATTTTATTATTTCTGGTATACTTTAATCCCGCTTTGAAGATATCATCTGAGAATTTATCAATGGTCACCTTTGACAAATTCAGCTTTTGGATCAATTTGGTAATGGTTGCTGCAAAATCATGGAAAGTGGCAGATGCCGATTTATTGATCCAGGTTTCTTCTGTTGCGTTGCCTGATTTCCAAAGCGCCAAGTGGTTGTTTTCTTTGTATTTCCCTTCTACCAAATGGTATGATTTCCCAAATTCATACACACTCAAATTGTTTTGTTTTCGGTTAATGTTATATGCCAACGCTTCTAAACCTGAAAACAACAAGGTACGACGCATGATCCCCAAATCTTCACTCAAACGATTCAGGATATTTACATGTTGACCCGCATCAAATGCAGTCAAACCTTCATAATAACTTGGGCTCGTCAATGAATTGGACAAAATTTCATTGTAGCCACTATCAGTCAATAAATTGGCAATACTTCTTTTGATTTTCTCGGTATCTTTTTCAGGAAAGTTTGCCAGGAAATCACTGTTCAGGTAATCTCCTACTTCAATATTTTCAAAGCCATAAATCCTGATAATCTCTTCGATGATATCCACTTCACGTTGTACATCCACTTTAAATGGAGGAACAGACAAACTCAAGCCTTCTGTGGTTTCGGCAACAATGGCAATTCCAACCGAAGTTATGATTTCCTTGATCCAACTGTGGTCGATTTTTTTACCAATCAACCTGTCAATGTTATGAAAAGTAACTTCAACTTTAAAGTTTTCAACTGGCGTTGGGTAAATATCAACCAGCTCCGAACTGATTTCTCCCCCAGCAATTTCCTTGATCAACAGGGCTGCTTTTTTCAACGCAGTTACCGGCATGTTTGGATCAGTTCCTCTTTCAAATCGGAAAGAAGCATCTGTTTTCAAACCATGTTGCATGGATGTTTTACGAACAAAATCAGCAGAGAAATAAGCACTTTCTAAAAAGATGGCTGTGGTAGATTCACTCACGCCAGCATCAGCGCCACCAAATACACCCGCAATACACATCGGTGCTTCTGTATCGCAAATCATCAAATCATTGGCTTTCAACTTTCTTTCCACACCATCTAAAGTAACAAATGGCGTACCTTCAGCTACCGTTTTTACAATTACGGTATTCCCTTTTATTTTAGCCAAATCAAAAGCGTGCAAAGGTTGACCCAAATCATGTAAAATGAAATTGGTCGCATCTACAACATTGTTGATTGGATGGATTCCAATTGCTTTCAACCTGTTTTGCAACCATTCCGGAGAAGGTTTTACAGACAAACCACTCATGGTCAAACCCGCATACCTAGGACAAGCTTCTGTGTTTTCAACTTTAACTGTTACAGTACTTTTGGTGTTGTCAGTCTTGAAAGCAGCGACATCAGTCAGTTGAATATCGCGTTTCAACAAGGCTTTCAAATCCCTTGCTACACCCAAGTGAGAGGTGGCATCAGCGCGGTTGGGGGTTAAACCAATTTCTAAAACGTAATCTGTTTCTATGTTAAAATAAGCTGCTGCCGGAGATCCGTTTGGTAAGTCTGTATTTAAAACCAAAATACCCTCGTGAGATTGGCCCAATCCGATTTCGTCTTCGGCACAAATCATTCCTTCTGAAACTTCCCCACGAATTTTTGCTTTGCTGATTTTGAATGGTTCACCGGTTAAGGGATATACTGTAGCGCCGACAGTGGCAACCACCACTTTTTGTCCGGCGGCGACATTGGGAGCACCGCAAACAATTGGAGCAACCACACCGTTTCCTAAATCTACCGTGGTGATGCTTAATTTATCAGCTCCAGGATGACGTTCGCAAGTCAATACTTCACCGATTACCAAACCTTTTAAACCACCAGGCAATGTTTCAAACTCCTCAATTCCTTCTACCTCTAACCCTGATTTGGTAAGCAAAGCGCCTACTTCTTCGGGTGATTCATTTATCTGTATAAAATTTTTAAGCCAATTGAATGAAATCTTCATTGTTGATAATTTTGGGACTACAAGTCAGAAGTCCTGTAATCATTTAAACACTTGATATGAACGTTATTGTAATAAGGTGGGGTAATTGAAAAATATACCGCATTTTATTAATTTCAAAAATAGTGATTTTTTAGTGGAAATAAAATGGAAAGGAGGGTGTAATTGTGGGATGTGGCATAAAACAAAAAATACTACCTGATCACAAGTAGTATTTTCTGTTTTAAAATTGTAGGTGATATTCATCAGAAACGAGTAAACCTCTTTTAATGATTTCTATTTTTGTCTTAAATCATCAAATTGAATTGTCTTTTTGTGGTCTGTAATGTGATTTTTTATGCAATTAACATTTTTTTCTACCTCATCCAGCTTATTGATTTTGCACTAATTGGTTCTAACAGTTTAGCAATTTCATTGATGTAGTCCTTAGGTAAGCCCATGCTTCTTGGCGTTTAAAATAGTTAAATTATTTACAGTCAATGATTTATGAATTTTAAATTCTATAATGAAGTATTGAAAGAAATATGTCTTCACTTCATTCAACAACATTGAAAATGTTTCAGCTAGTAAAGTGAATTTACTTCTTGCTCTAGCCCAAGGTACTGAAGGTAATGTTTGTACATCCCCTTCTTTGCTTATTAAACGAGGAATGCTAGCCTGTAAATAACATGTATGTTGAAAGAAGTTCAATATGAAAAGTTCAACAATCTAAAGAAACCGCCGTGTGCGAAAGCATGCACAGTAAGTGTTGGTGGTGTGATAGGGCGGAGGAGTATTCCTCTTTGCCTGCGCGATTGGGAAATTGTGGAATGTGAGGTCTGGAAACCTAAAAGTAATACCTTATTCAGTAATCTTGCTATCTACTCGATTTTGTGTTTTAGGTGTTTGATTAGAATCCTACAACTTTATTGGTATCTGCGTCTAAATGAGGTGGTGGCGTAAGTGAAGTTTCGGTCTCAATGCCTTTTGCGATAAACGTTTTCAGTCCTCGAATGCCATTCGCATGAAATAACAGTGGCGTAGTCTGTGCCAATTCAAAAACTTCTTTCATCGAATTCATCGCTCCTGCGGGAACTTGGTGTTGTTCGAGTTGTGATAATAATTCAGATTGGATAAAAGTCTTTATTTGCGTTGCTAAAAACGTATTCAGCGCAGCTCGATTGATTACCCTTGAAGCATTGGTTTTGAATTTTACATTCTGACTCAAATGTGCACATTGCAATACCTCACACAAGTTTGAAAATTGTTTGTCATTTCCTACAGCCAAAACGATTTCAAATGCATCTTTGGTTTTGAATACTGTGCCATAAGGAACAATATTCGGATGTTCAGAACCTGTTCTTTGGGGATTTATTCCTGCGACCAAATAATTACTGGCTTGGTTGGCGAGTGAGGCTACTGCCGTATCAAATAAAGATACTTCTAAGTAGGCACCTTTTCCTGTGGACATTTTATTGATGATGGCCAAAAGTATGGCTTCTTTCAATTGATGTCCGGCCAAAACATCTATCAAGGCAACGGGCATTTTTACAGGATTTCCATCTTTTTCTCCATTCAAATGCATAAATCCACTTTCGGCCTGAATAATGGCATCATACCCTAAGCGTGTCGAATGGGCTCCATAACCGGTAATGTGGCCATAAATAAGCTTTGGATTGATGGCAGATAAAGTAATATAGTCGACTTTTAAAATTTCGGCATCACCAGGTTTGTAGCTTGCAATAACAATATCTGTAGTTTTAATGAGTTCGTACAATTGCCCTAATTGTGATGGAATGGTAATGTCTAAGCAGACAGATTTTTTGCCCCAATTGACCGCAGTAAAATACGCTGAAGTGTCGGATTCTTCTGTTTCAGTGGATAATTTCCACGACCTGGTAACATCTCCCCTCGTTTTTGGGTTTTCTATTTTGATAACTTCAGCACCCAACTCTGCAAAAAATTGTCCTACTGATGGTCCCGCAAGTACAGAAGCTAATTCGATTACTTTGAGGTGTTTAAATAGCATACATTTGGAAAGGTTGGTGTGGATAATTTGCTTTCTCAAAGCTAAAAACTTAATTTATCAAAACAATTTTTTAAGTGAACGGTACGCTTGAAAATAGCGAAATTTTTATTTCAGCGCATAATATTGTCATTTCATGGGTAAATACACTTGCTTCGAAGAAAAAAAACATTTAAAAAGTGTGTAGTTTTTCAAACCTTTTATAAACATATTCCGAATAAGCCTCTAAAGAAGAATCTCTTATGAATAATGGTTTATTATAGATTAGAAGAAC
>JBEAZU010000202.1:0-3666 GCA_041169945.1 Bacteroidota bacterium | reverse complement strand
GTGTAACAAAAACAACAGAATTAAAAGAATTAAAAGCCCTTTATAGAAATTTCATGAAAGAATGTCATCCTGACAAATTCGTTAATGATGAAGCAGGAAGATTAGCGGCGGAAGAAAAAAGCAAAGCAGTCATTGAAGCCTACCATGTATTGGTAAGTATTGCTCCCGAAACCATGGAAGCCAATAAAGAAGAGTACACTTTAACAGTGAGCCATTCGGGCATAGCAGACTTTCACTACAAGGGTACTACCTTAGAAATTATTTTTTTAGACAGTAGCAGCTACGAGTATTTTGAAGTACCAAAAGCAACCTACCAGAAATTCTTGAATTCAGACACCAAAACGCGTTTTGCAAGAAGACATATTTATACGTCTTTTGTGTACAGAAAAGCAAGCAAAGCAGTAGAAGCGTAAAAACAGTGTTAGTAAAATATTTTTTTGAATGAAATTTCAATAATTTCAGTAATTATATTTATATTTCATTCATATATATCCAAATAATACAGACAAATCATGACTAAAATCATAAAGTGATTTGTCTGTATTTAAAACTACTCTAAAATAACAACGATGAAAACACTACTTCAAATTTGTCTATTTTTGATTTTAGCCTTCAACGATACCATTGCCACTACCGTAAATTTATCGGCCTCCTCCGATTCCTATATTTACCAATGGAGCACCACAGAAAATTATGGTGCATTTTCTGATTTATATTGTTATTCCTATACAGCAGCAAACATGACCCAAAGACCTGTTATGTATTTTGACATGACATCCATTCCCTCCACTGCGACCATCAATTCGGCCACCTTAAAATTAACCGTGGTCAATACTGGAGGTGCCGCAGGAACAAAAACTTTAGATATACATAAATTAACCAGGTCTTTTACAGAAGGAACAGGTACCACGGCTGGCACAAGTACCAGCAACGTAAGTTGGGCTAACTATTCGGGTTCTAGCGCTTGGACAAGTGCTGGAGGAGACTACAATGGCGCTGTTTCTGCAAGTACCACCTGTAGCACAACAGTAACTTTACACACTCAATTGTCTTGGAATGTAACGACTGATGTTGCTAATTTTGTAGCTACCAGTGCCAATAATTTGGGCTGGTTGATGAAACAAACGGATGAAACAGCACAAACCTATTTTTATTTTGGCTCAAGAACCCATGGTACTGCTGCCTATAGGCCTGAGCTTACGGTAGATTATACGGTAGTTTTACCAGTTATTTTTGAAGCGGTAAAAGCTTCGTTTGACAATTTTCAAAAGAAAATTTCATGGAGCACCACAGCGGAACATGACAATGATTTTTTTGAGATAGAAAAAACAAGCAATTTTATCCAAACCAATACTATTGCTAAAATAAATGCAGCAAATAAAGGTATTGAAAGTCAGCAATACCAATACATAGATTCTTCCACAGAAAACATTTCGGACTATATCTATTATAGAGTTAAACAGGTAGATTTTGATGGCAAATCAGCCTATTCAAATTGGGTAAAATTGACTACCGAACATAGTGCCAATAAACATACCTTTCCTTATCCTAATCCTTTAAATGAAGGTGACCTTTTAACCATTCATGCCCAAAAGAAAGACATCATTGTGAAGGTATTTGACCTAAAAGGATTTGAATTGATGATGAAATCATTCCAAAACAATGAGCAAGAATGGGTAGAATTAAAACTAAATATCAAGAATGGCATGTACTATATTGAAGTGCAAGGAAAAGATTTAAAATATGCTGATTTAATTCAAATCAAATAGCAGCTCCTTCAATTAAAAATGATTATTTGAATAATACTTCTCACGTCAAAAATCAATTCGATATTAAAGAAAAAGGTAGTGGAATGGCTGAAATTCATTAGCAAGCCCTAACTTAAATATCCATCATTTTAACAAGGATATTTTGCTATAATACATTTTGGGGGAAGAATACATTTATGTCGACAAACTACTTTTTTTTACTTTCAGTGACCAAGTAATAGTAAAAACAGCGACCACATCACCTTGTTCATCCTTACCAGTACTGGTCGTTTGTACCTCAACCCCTTGCTGGGAACTAATACTTAATTGTAGTGCCTTTGCAATAATCTCCCCGTCTTCGCACGTAAAAACAACTTTCCCAAGTCCTTTTTTTGAAAACGATGCTTCCATCGCCGTAACCAAAGTTGACACTGCCTTATTGGATTGGTCTACAGCAGTCAATACCAAAACGCCAGAAGCCAACTCAGCTGCCATAGCCAAACAGGCAAAATACAAGGATTTAAAAGGATTTTTGGTAAGGTAACCATAGTTGATGGCTATGCTTGCCGCATGATCATTGACCGCTACTACCGACAAGCCCGCCAATAAAGCCATCGGTAATTTGGTGATAAAAAAAAGTTTTAAGGTAATCGGATTACGAAGTTTTTGAATCAATGAAGCCATAATAAGTTTAAGTTAAAGTCTATAATTTTCAAATCTTTCTACATCCCGTATTTCAACAGAGCCATCATTTACCAAAACAGTAAACAATCTAAGCAAAAACCAACAATACTTGACCTTTATCAACCGTATCGCCTTGTTGAATATTGATTTGACTTACCACCACATCGTGACTTGCTTTCAATACATTTTCCATTTTCATGGCTTCTAAAATCAATAGCGTTTCCCCTTGTTTTACCAACTGCCCTAGCTCCACCACAACCTCTAAGACCTTACCCGGCATAGGTGCCTTCAACATTTCTTGTTTAGTACTCGAAAGAGCTGAAATCCCCATCTGAGCCATCAACACATCAAATTTATCTTGCGCACTTACCATGCATATTGATCCATTAATTTTCAATACCATTTCTTTGGTCGACTTGTTGAGCTCCACCACTTCCACGGTATAAGATTGATGGTCTTTAAGGATATGAAAACGCCCATCGGCTAACTTAATGCAGTCAAAAATTTCATCCTCCCCATTGATCTTGCATTTACCATTGGCATTTTCAATGTGATACACATTGCCTTGGTTCACTTTTACGTGTAACATATCCTCTACAATTAAGCCCTAAATATACCTCTGTTCCTTCAACGTAAGAATAAAGAATTTATCCTTCAATAAATAACATTTAATATTGAAATAATTTATTAAATTTCAATGTTGAAATAAAGCAACAAGTTTATTGCTTTAGCTTCAGACGTTTTCGCTTAAATTATGTTACTTATGTCAAGCAAAATATTGATTAGACTGTTTTTTTGTTCATTGGTTGGATGGCTTATTTCATGTCAACAAATGCTAAAATCAAAACCTAGCCCATCGGCCAATTTAAATTCGATAACCGAGCTGCCAAACAATGCATCGCTACCCAAAACTCCCCCTGTTTGGGCAGCAAAGAAATTTACTTATAATCCTTCTAAAACCTTAGCAGTTGATTTATTACACACCAAATTAGAAGTAAAATTTGATTGGGAAAAACAGCAAATGCATGGCATAGCCCAACTTAAATTGAAGCCCTATTTTTATGCACAAAACACCGTACAGCTTGATGCCAAAGGCTTTGACATCAGCAGTATTGAGTTGGTAAAGCACAACATTAAAACGCCATTAGTGTACTCCTACGATAAAAAGAAGATTACGATTAGCCTAGATAAAACCTATACCAAAGCCGATACTTTTGAGCTTAAAATCGTGTAT
>JBEAZU010000201.1:0-8659 GCA_041169945.1 Bacteroidota bacterium | reverse complement strand
AAAAAAATAGCGCCGTGTATAAATTTATTAAACCAATATTGTTTCAATTTGACCCTGAAAAGATTCACTATTTTGTATTTGCATTATTGAGATTTCTACACAAAATTCCAGGTGTTCCTGCCTTGATGAGGGCCTTGTATGTGGTCGAAGATCCTCGATTAGAAAGAAAATTGTTTGGTCTTACGTTCAAAAATCCTGTTGGCTTGGGCGCTGGTTTTGATAAAGATGCTAAACTTATAGATGAATTGGCTGATCTTGGTTTTGGCTTCATTGAAATAGGCACGATCACGCCTTTGGCACAAGATGGGAATGACAAGCCTCGCCTATTTAGGTTGCCTGCTGATGAGGCTTTGGTGAACCGAATGGGCTTCAATAATGGGGGGATGGATGCTGCCGTAGCGCGATTGAAAAATAGAAAAAGTACCGTATTGGTAGGGGGGAATATCGGTAAAAATAAACTCACCCCTAATCAAAATGCGACCGATGATTATGTGAAAAGTTTCCATGCTTTGTTCGACTATGTTGATTATTTTACGGTGAATGTGAGTTCGCCTAATACACCCAATTTAAGAGCATTACAAGAAAAAGAACCTTTAAAACAATTATTGCAAACCTTAAAGGATATCAACAATACCAAGGCAAAACCAAAACCTATTTTGCTTAAAATTGCACCCGATTTAAGCAATGAACAACTGGATGATATTATTGAAATTGTTCAAGAAACGAAGATAGACGGGGTGATTGCCACCAATACTACCATTTCGAGAGATAATTTACAAACCGCAAGCTCCACTGTGGACGCCATTGGCATGGGTGGTTTAAGTGGCAAGCCTGTAAGAAGTCGTTCGACAGAAGTAGTGAAATACTTGGCAGATAAGTCAAATCAATCCTTTCCAATCATTGGGGTAGGAGGGATTCATTCGGCAGAAGATGCCTTAGAAAAATTAGCCGCTGGTGCTTCTTTGGTGCAAATTTATTCAGGGTTTATTTACGAAGGCCCCGCCTTGATTAAGCAAATCAATAAAAAAATATTAGCCCAATAACGGGCTCAAGCTATTGCTTTTAATCTATCGCTTAAAATGTAAATGGTAATCTGTGTTCAGAAAGCTGAAAAGATTCAATTTATTTAATTAAATTTGTTGGTTACGTACCATGGCAGAAAATACTTATAAAAGAAATACCGTCAATACCCCGAAAGAGGAACCTCCTAAAAAGGTAGCTAAAGAAGGCACCGTAAAGTCGATGCCGAAACTTAGTTTCGCTTTTTTAAAAGACCGTAGGTTTTTGTTGGCTTGTGGTTTCTTTTTAATGATTTTTTCATTTTATGCCACTGTTGCTTTGTTGTCGTATTTGTTTACAGGTACTGCCGATCAAAGTGTGGTAGAGCATTGGTTTTCGGCTAGCTTACCCGAAGAAGGCGTTGAAATTAGTAATTGGTTGGGCATTGCTGGGGCCGTATTAAGCCATATATTGATATTTAAATGGTTTGGCGTTGCTTCATTTTTATGGATGCCTATCATCTTCATTTGGGGATTTAAAATTGTATTCGAAAAAGAACTCTTCGCCATCAAAACCGCCATTTATTTAGCAGTGTTTTTTGTGCTGTGGTTGTGTACTACTTTTGGGTATTTAGCCTTGGTTACTGCTAGTGAAAGCAGTATTGGTTTTTTAGGTGGTGGCGTGGGCTATGAATTAGCCACTTATTGTAGTAACTTATTGGGTTGGGGCACTTTTTTAGTGTTGGTTTTTGCTTTGATTGTGTTTAGCATTTATTTCTTCAATATTACGTCCATTGCCTGGGATAAAAAGAATTTATTAATTACCCAAGAGGAAGAAGAAAATTCACCTGAGGAGGAAGAAGACAATGACGCAGCCTTGGCTGCGATGCTCATTGATGAATCTGAAGAAGAAGAAACGATAACCGACGAAGAGTTAGTTGCCAATTTAGAGGGGATTGAATTAATTTCCCAAGATATTCTCGAGGAGGAATTGCCAGAAATTCCACCCGTAGATGATTGGACGATTGCCAAACAATCAAGCAAAACAAAATTACCTGCGCCTGATTTAGATTTTCAGTTTTCTATTGCGGATGAGGAACCTGAAATGCCTATTTCGACTCCAATGCCTACACCACTTGAAGTCGCTGATACCAAAGAACCTTGGCCTGATTTAGCAGATGGGGAGTTGCCTCTGATGGAAAATTATGACCCTACTTTGGATTTAGGAACCTATAAATACCCAACCCTTGACTTGCTAAATGAACATCCAAACAGCAAAGTTCAAGTGACCAAAGAAGAACTTGAAGCCAATAAAGACAAGATTGTGGAAACGCTGTCGAATTATAATATTGGCATTTCACAAGTGAAAGCCACAGTTGGTCCTACGGTTACCCTGTATGAAATTGTTCCTGATGCGGGAGTTCGTATCGCCAAAATTAAAAACTTAGAAGATGACATTGCCCTTAGTTTAGCCGCCTTGGGTATTCGTATCATCGCACCTATTCCTGGTAAAGGAACCATTGGTATAGAGGTGCCCAATAAAAACAAAGAAATGGTGCCTGCTCGTAGCGTATTTATGAGCGAGAAATTTATCAAAAGCGATATGGAATTGCCATTGATGTTTGGTAAAACCATTTCGAATGAGGTATTCATGGCCGATTTGGCTAAAATGCCTCACTTGTTAATTGCGGGGGCAACAGGGATGGGTAAGTCGGTAGGTTTGAACATGATTTTGACCTCTTTGCTTTATAAAAAACATCCTTCTCAATTGAAGTTTATTTTGGTCGATCCTAAAAAAGTGGAGCTTTCTATTTTCTCTAAAATTGAAAGACACTTTTTAGCCAAACTACCCGGAACAGAAGAACCAATTATTACCGATACCAAAAAAGTAATTTATACCCTTAATTCGGTTTGTATCGAAATGGACAATCGCTACGATTTGTTGAAAATTGGGGTGTGTAGAAATATCAAAGAATACAACCAAAAATTTGTGGAACGCAGGTTAAATCCTAATAACGGACACAAGTTCTTGCCTTATATTGTAGTGGTGATTGATGAATTAGCCGATTTGATGATGACGGCCGGTAAAGAGGTAGAAACGCCTATTGCACGTATTGCACAATTGGCCCGTGCCGTAGGGATTCACTTGGTGGTAGCCACGCAACGCCCATCGGTGAATGTAATTACCGGTATTATCAAAGCCAATTTCCCTGCAAGGTTGTCATTTAGGGTGTCTCAAAAAATAGATTCTCGTACCATTCTCGATACTGGCGGGGCCGATCAGTTGATTGGAAAAGGGGATATGTTGTTGAAATTGGATTCGGAAATGACGCGTTTACAATGTGCTTTCTTAGACACGCCTGAAGTAGAACGTATCGTTGATTTTATTGGTGACCAAAGAGGGTATCCTACGGCTTATATGCTACCAGAATTTTCTGGCGATGATGAGTCTGGGCAGGCTTCGGGAGAATATTCCAATGATGATTTAGATCCTTTGTTTGCCGATGCGGCCAGGTTATTGGTGGCACACCAGCAAGGAAGTACTTCGCTGATTCAACGTAGAATGAGCTTGGGCTATAACCGTGCAGGTAGAATTATTGACCAATTAGAATCTTTAGGCATTGTGGGTCCTTTTGAAGGAAGTAAAGCCAGGGAAGTGCTGATGAAAGACGAAACAAGTTTGGAACAATTATTGCGAGACAAAGGCATTTCGTAACCATTTTTTAATTTAAATAAACATCATAAACATGAAATTAAAGAGTTTAGTGGCTGTATTGCTAGCATTAGTAAGCATCATGGGTACCGTAAATGCACAACAAGACCCCAAAGCAACGGTGATTTTGAATGACATGAGTAAGAAATACCAAGCCTTTAAAAGTTTTAAAGCAGACTTTACCTATTCTTTGGAAACCACCAATGGGAAAGTGAAAGACAGTTATCAAGGACAAATTTTTGTGAAAGGCAATAAATATTACTTGAAAATTAGTGGCCAAGAAGTTTTTAACGATGGCGCTACGGTTTGGACTTACATGAAAGAGGAGAATGAATGCAATATTTCTGAATATGTGCCAGACGAAAATGAAATTTCTCCTACCAAAATTCATGTGATATATAAAAAAGGTTTTAAATACACCTACGCAGAAGAAAAAAAAGAAGGAGCCCAAGTATTTGATGTCATTGATTTGGTGCCTGAAGATAAAAATAAGAGCTTTTTTAAAGTACGTATCATCATCAACAAAAAAGATAAGTCTGTAAAAAGCTGGAAAATATTTGACAGAAATGGCAATCGCTATTTGTACAGTGTCAATAAATTTATGCCCAATCCTCCAGTAGATGACAAACAATTCAAGTTTGATAAAACAAAATACCCGAAAGTACAGATTGTAGATTTAAGATAATTGAAGCCCCGAATGGGGCTTTTTTTATGATTTAAAAGGACAGGAGTTTGTACAGCGTTTTATGTGTTGGTAGGTGTGGAATTTAATGAATGCACGGTTTATGATTAGGATTGAATACCGCATGACTTACAACTATAATTGACACAAGTACTTCTCTAGTTGTCCTATGTTTCGCTATTCGACAATCCCGCTATTCGACAATTGCATTGTCGAATCCCTATCGCAGGATTTGCAATCCGACACACACACAAATTTCGAAACGCTAATCTGGATCGCAATTCCTTCGATAGGACTTCCGAATTGCAAATTCGGAAGAGTTGGATTTTAAAAATTTACAGAGACTATAAAAATACCGTTGATACCGCTTTTGACGAAGGCAAAATTGAAGGAAAGATGGAAGGGAAGATGGAGGTTGCGAAAAAAATGAAAGCAAAGGGGTTAAGTGTTAACGACATTGTTGACTTAACCGGATTGTCAGTAAATGAAATCAATGCACTGTAGGTTGTTGGCTTAAGTATGTCCTTGAAGACCTGAACCAGCAAAAGTAAGTAATTGACCTGCGTCAACGGCAAAATAATATCCTTTAACAATTAAACAACCCAAACTTTTTTTTATAAAGCTGGCAATATGATTTAAGTTTCATCATCAAAGCCAAAAACTTTTAATGTAGTAAAGGGCCATTGCCTTTGCCAAGTACATAGTCAGCGCCAAGTACAATGGCCTTGTGTACATAATTGCCTGCTTTTTCGCATGCTTTTGGCAATGATTCTCCTTTGGCTAAATAGGCCGCAATCGCGGACGACAAGGTGCAGCCTGTGCCATGCGTGTTTCGAGAAGCTATTCTAGGATGAGAAAATTCGTAGACCGTGCCATCGGCAGTGAGGAGGGTGTCTGTGCAAGTTTCCCCGGCTTGATGACCACCTTTAAGCAATACATTGTCACAGCCCAATTGTTGTAGCGCTTTTAAGGCATTTTCAATATCGGTGCTCGTGGTAATTTTTACATCCAACAAGTTTTCTGCTTCAGGAATATTAGGTGTAATAAGGGTCGCAATAGGGATAAGGTTTTGTTTGAAGGCTTGTAAGGCCGTATCGTCTAGTAAATTTCTTCCCGAACTCGATACCATAATGGTGTCGAGCACAATGTTGGGGGTGTTGTAGGTTTGAAGCAATTGACTGATGGCCAAAATGCCTTCCGCAGTTGGCAACATGCCAATTTTTACCGCATTGGTACCTATGTCGTCTAAAATGGCCGTGATTTGACTTTGGATATGTGACACTGGTACAATTAATACATCATAGATGCCTTGGGTGTTTTGGGAGGTGATGGCAGTAATGGCTGTTGTGCCATAACAACCGAGGGCTGACAATGTTTTAAGGTCTGCCTGTATGCCTGCCCCGGCGCCGCTGTCAGATCCGGCAATAGACAATACTCTGTAATGTTTTTTCATGAGTGAACAATAGTTCTGTAAAACTAATCAATTCAGCTGTTTCTCATGCTAAATTTTAAAGATTTTAGCCTAAATTGCACCTCAGTAGAAGAAAATACTTATAAAATTATTGGCCATGGGACGTCTTTTTTTATTGATTTTGGGGCTAATGTGCTGCTTACAGGGAACTGCGCAAGAGGTGAATCGCTATGCGGCTGAAATTACGGAAACAGGTTTGTACAACGATTTAGTGGTGCTGACTTCCGATAGTTTAGAGGGACGGGCAACCGGTAAAATAGGGCAAATACGTGCGGCCAATTTCATCGCCAAAAAATTTAAAGCACAAGGCTTGACGGCCCCAGTGCAGGGAAGCTTTTTTCAGAAATTTGAATTGGTAGATAAAAAATGGGGCGAAGTTTACCTGAAAATTAACAAGCAAACACTTACTTTTTTTAAAGATTTTTATGCCTATGGGCAAATCAATGTACAAGAAGAAACAAGCTATAAGGTTGTTTTTGCAGGCTATGGGATTGATGATTCGCTGTATTCGGATTATAAAAATTGTCATGTAAAAGGCAAAGTGGTGGTGATTTTGATGGGCGAACCGGTGGATAGCAATGGAATTTCTTTGGTGACAAAATCAAATAAAGTATCGGCTTGGGCAGGAGATTGGAAATTAAAATCACGCATCGCCAGAGAAAAAGGGGCTGCCCATGTATTTATTGTTTCTGTAAATTCTGATGAAGAATTTGAAAAAAAAGTAAACACCGTGAAGCATCATTTAGAAAAGCCTAAAATGAATTTTGCGGCAAAAACGAAACGCTCAGATGCTGCCTTTTTTGTATCTCCGAGTGTTGCGGCATCGCTTTTAAGTTTGAAGACAAATGATTTTTTATCGCTCAAAAAAACATGGGGATTTTATCCAGCAGCATTTAAAATCAAACCCATTAAAGTAGCCATAAAGGCCGAAAGTATAGAAACGCCAGTAGCTACAGAAAATGTTATTGGCCTGTTAGAAGGTACAGATTTGAAACAAGAACATATTGTCATTTCTGCCCATTATGATCACTTGGGGATTCATGACGACAAAATTTTTAGAGGGGCCGATGATGATGGCACCGGTGTAGTAACGGTGTTGGCTTTGGCCAAAGCTTTTGCGAAAGCCAAACAAGAAGGGCATGGCCCAAGAAGAAGTATCTTATTTCTGGCTTTTACTGGCGAAGAGCATGGGTTGTTGGGTTCTGACTATTATTCCGATTTTCCGGTTTTCCCACTCGAGAACACGGTGTGTAATTTAAACATTGACATGACCGGCCGATTAGACGCCGAACATGCCCATGATTCTAATTATGTATATGTGATTGGTTCCGATAAATTATCTTCGGAATTGAAACAAGTGAATGAACAAGCCAATACCGCGTGTTGTGGTTTAAAGCTCGATTATAGGTTTGATGCTCCTGATGATCCCAATAAATTTTATTACCGATCTGACCATTATAATTTTGCCAAAAAAAATATTCCAGTCATTTTTTATTTCAATGGGGTGCACGACGATTACCATAAAGCGACGGACACTATAGATAAAATTATTTTTAGTAAAGTGCACAAAATTGCCCATTTAGTATTTACAACTACTTGGCATTTAGCCAATCAAGCCAATAGATTACCATTGAATAAATAGGGGTGAAGTAGGGCTTTGCAGGCAATACTTTTTGAGGCCGATGAAGACCAGCTTTTGTTGGAGGAAATGTGACAACAAATAGGATTTGCATAAACATTAACTCAATAAATTTATTAAATTTGTTTTTTTCGATTCAAGATTAAATTACATACCTCTATATATGTCAACCGCGGATAAATTTCTAAAAACAGTTGCTAGTAAAGCATTCGATATTCCTCATAGAAATACCATTAAATTCAATATGAGTAAGTATTATGCCGCTGTTGAAAAGGGGAAACAAATGTATGTGAACCATGAATTAGCACGTGCAAGAGCATCTTATGTCAAAACCCAAGCGGTAGAAAATCTAGATAAATACCTGATTGAATTTGAAACCAACTTCACCAAAAATGGCGGTAAGGTGATTTGGGCTAGAGATAGCCAAGAAGCTTTAGACGAAATATGGAAAATATTTGAGAAGAAAAAAGCCCGCTCAGTCGTGAAGTCTAAAACAATGACTACTGAAGAAATTGGGCTGAATGAATTTTTAGAACACAAAGGCATAGAGACTGTTGAAACTGATTTGGGGGAATATATTGTGCAATTGGCAGGTCAAAAACCCTATCATATTGTAACCCCGGCCATGCATTTGTCTCGCTTTGATATTGCCAAAATATTTGCCGATAAGCTGCATACCGACTATACCGATGATCCACAAGAGTTGACCTTAATTGCCCGCAGGTTGTTAAGAGATAAATACTTGCAAGCGGAAATAGGCATTAGTGGGGGTAATTTTTTAGTAGCCGATGTGGGTGGTGTGGCGGTAACAGAAAATGAAGGAAATGCAAGGATGTGTACTTCCTTTCCTAAAACCCATATTGCAGTAGTGGGCATAGAAAAAATGCTGCCTAGTATGGCCGATTTAGATTTGTTTTGGCCACTACTTGCCACCAGCGGTACCGGTCAAAATGTAACGGTGTATAACAGTATTATGACTGGTCCACGCAAAGCTGATGAAACCGATGGCCCCGAAGAAATGTATGTAATTTTGTTGGACAATGGCCGTTCGGCATTATTGGCTGATCCAGACAAGCGCCAAGCTTTAAATTGTATCAGGTGTGGGGCTTGTTTAAATGCCTGCCCTGTCTATAAAAATATTGGAGGGCATACCTAT
>JBEAZU010000200.1:0-5077 GCA_041169945.1 Bacteroidota bacterium | reverse complement strand
CACCATTTTCTTCACCAGCGCCACTTTGCAATGCTTCTTTGATTTTGGCTATGGTATTTAGTCGTTCTTCTTTCAACCTTTTGGCTCTTAACATCAGGTAAACAAGTAATCCTATACCGATGACAAGTATGGTGGCAAGCACATATACATGGAAAAATATGTTTTTATTCTCGTTCATACCATTGCTATTTTAGTGGCGATACCAATTGTTTCTCCAGGATTTTTACTGGCGTTAAAGAGAAAATAAATCACCACGGCCATGATTAAAAAGATGAAAACCATCCAACCATATATCATGGTTTTCCCTATGTCTTTGGCAAAATTGAAGAACTCAAAAGGCGAACTGATTGCATCCAAAATGGCTTCTTTAGCGCCCATTTTTACGGTAATGCCATATTTTGCTAAGAAGTCTCTCAACTCAGGCGTATTGGCATCATCGCTACCTCTTGCATCCCACACAGATTTGAATAGCACATTGGCATCGTCTTCTCCCAAGTCACTTTTAAGTGCTTTGTACCAACTCATCCAAATGTCTGCCGTGGAGCTTTTGGATGGAATAAAATCTTCAGGCTTTAAAAGCATAGCTTTTAGTTTTGAGTGTTGAGTGTTTAGTTTTTAGTATTGAGGTGCTTAATGTTTTTTTGCTTAACACTTACAACTCAACATTCAAAACTCATTTAAACAAACAGCGTTCCTTTGCTGATTGCATCACTTGCGGATGTGGTTGTGGCGGTACTTGCCATAGTATTGGCATTAGATGCAACACTATTATTCGCTGTGGTCGCACTACTGCTTGCTGTCTTTTTTCTTAGGCTGAAGTACAATACTGTCCCGATGAGGAGTACTAAGCCAATACCAATCATGAGTTTTTTGTTTTCAAATAGTTGTTTCATGCTCATTTGTCCAGTTGTTTATAAAGTCGATAAGTTGTTTTTTTCTTTCGATAAATGCCTTGCATTGTTGGTCTGTTCCGCAATAATCAAATAATCGAGCAATGGCATACATACATTCTGTTTTGCTAAATCCCAACATCAAACAGATATTACAAGCCATTAAATCACACGCTAGCTCATCTTTGGTATTGTAATAGAAATGCGTAAACTCATGCAACAGAATCATAAACCTGTTGGTGATGGTCAATTGATCAAAGTAATATTTACTTACTTCCACAATTCCGTTGGTATGATTTACCCTAGCAGGAGTATAAATGATGGCGTTTGTTTGGTCTTCCCAAGACCTTACATAATCAGAAAACACCATGGAGTAAAGTCCTGATGCTGATTCATAAGTACCCGTTTCATGGTAACCACAGCTTTGTGAGAAATCGAACGCAAAGTCAATATATTCTTGCACATGCGGTACAAGTGCTTGCACTAGGGGTAAATATTTATAGGTAATATTTTTAATCTTAATGCCATTACTCGCATTGCTACGCTTGTCAAAGACTTCAATCTTTAACTTTTGAACTGATTTAGGAAAAGGAAATTCAAAGTGGTGAATGCCTTGAAACAGGCCTACTTCCGCAACATTGGCATCGCCATATTGTCTAAGGAAATGAACGGTATTGGCCAGATTGGCTTCATATCCATAAAGCATCAACTCTACAGGAGTGGAGGCCTCCACTTCTACAAGTAGCTTAAATGCTTCTCCGTTACTAGGAATAAACCTGTTCATGTTTAGGCCTGTTTGCTCAAATGAATACCCGCCCAAATTGTACCAAGCAAGGCTAATCCTCCTAAAACCCACCACACATAAGATGGTATTCCTGTGCTAGTTTCAGTAGTAGATGAATCTCCACTTGTAGCATCAGTTGAAGCAGTACTATTCACAGGTGTTTTTCCATTAAAGATATTCATGCCCTTGTTGATGGTATCTAGCCATGACGAGGCTGCTTCTGAGGTGTTTTTAACCGTTCCATCATTGATAGCACCTTTGATTTTTTGCCCCGTAGTGGACGTTGTTTGGGTGGTATCTTTTGTAGCATCTGTTGCTGATATTGTGGTCGATTTACTAAATGGCCAGAAATTTGAATGTGCTACTCGACTAGGAATGTCTAATCCAAATTGAGTTTGTGATTCTCCCTGAAAGCTTGATAATTGATTACATCCACACATTTTTTTTAGTTTTGAGTGTTGAGTTTTTAGTATTTGGTACTGGGTACAGGGTACAGGGATTTATTTTTTCATATAAATGAGGATAATCAAGATTACAAAGGCAAAGAATCCATAGCGTTTGAACTTGAAAATATCGGCTTCAATGGCCGCAATTTTCCCATCTTTGATGGTTTTGTCGGCTTTTTGATTTCCCTCAATAACTGGTTCAACTGTCACTGTTTGTTCATTTGTTGCATCAGTACCAGAGGGATGCGTCCCTTTACTGCCAATGCCCCAATGTTTGATCCTGTCAGCATTTTTTACAATATTCTCTTTGCTAATTTGAAGATTGTTGGATTCCATAAAGTCAAGTGTTTTCATGTAGAAGAGCTTGAGTTTATCTTGGTATTTGAGTAAATCAACATTTGGCACATCAGCCATAAATATTTCCCTTACCCAAGGCATCAAATTTTCCATAGTTCAACTGTTAAGATTTGAGTAGTGCAACTGCAATGATCATGAGTACCACAAAACCCAAGCCCCCACCCACGTACAAATGGGTATGGTCGACTGATGCAGCGACATAACTTCCGGTTGCTTTCAATGCAGCGTCTTCACTTACCCCGGCTGATTTGGCGGTTACCAAAGCATCCAATTTTTGCTTTTCTAAGTCTGCTTTTTGTTTGGCTGCGGTAGCTTCTATTTGAGCAGCTTCTGCGGCTTTTTGTGAAGCCAACTTTTGATCTTGTGCTGCTTTGTCACGTTTTTCTTTGGCAATCCTATCCGTTTCCTGCGCATACCAAGCACTTGCATTTTTACTCCAAGTAGCCATGGCTAAATTGTAGTTGTCAATTGCTTTTTGTTTGGCTGCATCAAAATTGGTTTTCAGCGATTCGTAACTGACAATGTATTGCTGCAATTGATTTCTCAGGGTTAACAACTGCGCCTGCGCTTGGTTAACTGCTATTTGGGCATTGTCCCTGTCACGTTCATACTTGTGTACACAATCCCAATCAGGGCCCCATAAACTCACACAGTTGACCTTGTTGTTTCTTGCATTGTTTACAATTACTTGCAAGCGATACAAATTGGCAACGTAACTGTTTACTTCATTTTCTTTGGCTGTAATTTGATTGGGTAGCGTGTTTGTTTTTAACTCAAAAAGCTTTTCAATTTCGGTTTTAGGATACAACACAACATAGTCTTCTACTTTTGGAGTAGGTTGTGAGTAACCTTGCATCCCGGGAAAAATGCTGCCATTAAAATCTGTTTTAATGGTAGTATTGACGGGAGGAATATAGGTACCATCATTTGCAGGAGGGGCAACTGCGCCGGCCATAGAATAGGAAGTCAATTTTGGAGGTTTATGATTCATGAAGCAGAATTTTTGGAGGTTAGGATCAAGTATATGACAACACCCAATACAAACAGAATGGAGACAATTACACCTGTAATAAAGCTAGGACTAAGGCTTGTTTTTTGTTTTGATGCTAACGCTTCTGCTTGTAAATCAAGTTGTTTATTGATAATGTCATTACTTGACTCGCCTGTAAGTGAATTTCCTAAATCGTCCCAGAATGCCATGTTCTTTAGTGTTGATTGTTAAGTGTTTAGTTGTGAGTATTGTTAGTTGATTTGTTTACTTAAAACTCATGACTAAACACTCATCACTACATTTTAAATATTCCTAAAATGTCGCTAACGAGGTTCTTTTGTTCAATTGGTTGTTGTTTCAAAATAGCTTCTTCGGCACTTGATGAAGGTTTTAGCACCACAACCAAAATGATAATGGCCACAATGGCAACCACAGCAATAATTACTACCAATATCAGTTTAGAATTCTTCATCGTGATAATTTATAGGCTATCGCCCTGCGATTTTAACCAATACAAATACACAAAGGAGGAATATCAACAGCTCCATCAATGAAATCTCATTGCCAAATATCTTTTTGGGCAATTGATAACTTGATGCATTGTCATTGACCATTGTTTTCTTGATTGCCAAGTTTTCATGCGGAAGACTTGAGGGGCTTTGTGCCTGTGTTCTTTTAAATGCTTCTTCATGAATTTCACTCATAGGGTCAAGAGCAATTATTTTGAAAATCACCTGCTCATCTCCTGAAGCAATCAAAGTCCTCAATCCCATGATTTGTTTACTTTGGGTATCAGCCATTATGCCAAACCCCATCAATAAAGTTTTCACCCCTTGCTCATTGCTTTTAATCAAATACTCTATGAGCAAATCTGATGAATTGTCAGGATTCAGCCCATACATGATTGCGGTAGCATTGTTGTCAACCATTGTGAGAGAATTATAAAACAAAAGCCATCAACCATAATTGGTAAATGGCTTTTGTGGTTTAAATAGGCTTTTGGATTATTTACCCGCTTTGTAAGTACTTAGTACTGATTGACCAGACAAGGCATTTGCTACATCTGTTTCTGCATCAATGTACAAGGTCACTTGAATTTTTCTGGCTACCGTGGCAGAAATGGCTTTGGCAATTTTTACCAGCAAAGTTGCCCCTCCGTCTACTTTCATGAAAAACTCATCATCCACCAAAGTGTCGGCCACTTGGTTTTCCAAGGCACGAGACAAGTGTGGATAGTAAGGTTCATTGGCGATACTGTTTCCCACTTTTTGACGAATTCTCCAAGGTTGATCCAGTTGGGTACTGTCACCAAAGCGGTAACGCAATTTGCTTAAAGTGAAAGGTCTGCTGGCCGACAATTCTTGTAACTCTTCGTACCTATAGCCTTGAATGGTAACGGCAGCACCTTTGCCAACGCCTGCAATGATGTTGTCAATGTCTGCTATGCTGTTGAAAGGAATAGGAAACTTCTCGTATTTGGAGAAAATAGGCACTAACAAATCATTGTTTTCATCGGTGTTGGTGATGTCGATGATGATGGGTTTGATTCTGTTTTTATGGATTACCCCATTGGCATTGCCACTCATGCCAGAAAAGCTAGAAGCAGAGA
>JBEAZU010000199.1:0-4803 GCA_041169945.1 Bacteroidota bacterium | reverse complement strand
TGCACAATCCCTATCAATTAGTGGTTATTTACAGGCCATTGACTAACCCTTATTTTGAAAACTTATTTGTAAAAATGCGCACCAAATTCGGCACCAAAATTACGCCGGTACACAATACCCTAAGAGAAATGGTAGCCAATAGAAATGAGGTAACAGCAACCGCCTTTATTGCCGACCAAAAAGCGCCTCCAGGAAGTGCCTATTGGACAACCTTCTTACACCAAGACACGGCGGTGTTTACTGGAGCAGAGAAATTAGCCAAAAAATTTGATTACCCAGTGGTATATATGTCTGTCAATAAAATCAAAAGAGGGTACTATGAAATTACCCCTGAATTATTATTTACAGATTCTAAAAACACTGCAGAACACGAAATCTCTACCCGATTTATCACAAGACTAGAAGAAGAAATTATTGCCAACCCAAGTACTTGGCTTTGGTCTCACAGACGTTGGAAAGACAAACGTCCTCATCATATTCATTAAATACCTGTCATTTGCTGCCTCAAATCAGCAAAGTATACCTTATGCGTACAAGCAAAGAATTAATTTTATCAAGCAAGGCGTTTACCAAGGAAGACCGCTTTAAAAGTTGGTCAGAAACAGTGATTACAATCGTATTACTGACAGCCTCATTGTGCATTACCTTTTTAGCTTTGCCTATAGCAGTAAGGCTTATATTTAGTGTGATGACTGCTTTGTTATACGTGAGACTTTTTGTAATTTATCACGACTACCAACACCATGCTATTTTACAAAAATCAAACTTCGCAAGCCTCCTCATGAAAGCGATTGGTTTGTACTTATTATCGCCACAAAATGTTTGGAAACGCTCTCATGACCATCACCACAACCACAATTCAAAATTAACCAGCAATGGCATAGGCTCCTACCCTACGGTTTCTAAGCATACTTATTTAAGCATGAGCAAACTAGAAAAAAATGTATACTTAATCAATCGTCACCCTTTAACTGTTTTTTTAGGCTATTTTACGCTGTTTATTTATTGGTTAAATATTAAATCATTTATGCAAAGCCCTAAAAAACACCTAGATTCTTTGGGTTCTTTGGTTTTTCATGTGGTAGCGGGATATTTGGTATGGCTACAATTTGGCGCCACCACCTTTATCATCAGTTGGTTTAGTCCTTTCTTATTGGCTTTTGCCATAGGTTCCTACTTATTTTATTCTCAACACAATTTCCCTGGAGCAGAGTTTAGGGAAAACCAAGATTGGCAATACGACAAAGCAGCGCTCAATTCTACAAGTCTAATGAAAATGAATCCTTTTTTGCAATGGATGACAGGCAATATTGGATTACACCATGTTCACCATTTGAATTCTAGGATTCCATTTTACAGACTTAAAGAAGCCATGGACAATATTCCTGAATTGCAGCACGTAACCACAACTTCATGGAAACCGACGGACATGTACCGTTGTTTAAGACTTAAACTTTGGGATGCTGACAAAGGTAAAATGATTCGTTTAGATGAGTTATAGACTCCTTCACAAGCTTGAGAAACCGAGACGACAATCGTCCATTTTTATAAATTTTAAATCATTTCACCCATAATTTAACCATTGAAAAATATTTACTTCATGCCATTTCAATGGCATGAAGTCTCTTACAGGCCTTCATATCAATGGTGCGACAGCTTTAAAAACACTTTATTTTAGCAGTAATTCAAAAATCACAAACTTAGAATTAGGGGAGCTACGTCACTCAATTATGTAGTTTGTACCTACATTGCCTCTGGTAAAACGGTTTCCAACACCTATAACCTACAAGGGCAATCAGTGGACAATACTTACCAAGGTTTAGTAATTATCAAGTATACCGATGGAACAAGCGATAAAACAGTGCAATAAATTCGCTCATTTTCAAACAATAAAAAGACCAGTATTATTAACGCATAAAAAAAGCTTGCTTCGAAATGAAGCAAGCTTTTTTTATGCGTTTGGGAATGCTTATTAGTACATGCCACCCATTCCTCCGCCACCACCCATTGGTGCTGCAGGCGCTGGAACTTCATCATCATCAGCCACCACACAATCAGTAGTCAATAATAAACTAGCAATTGATGCTGCGTTTTCTAAAGCTAATCTTGTTACTTTGGCTGGATCAAGTACCCCTATTTTAATCAAGTTATCGAACCTGTCTTCTCTAGCGTTGTAACCGAAATCACCTTCGCCTTCTTTTACTTTATTTACAATAACAGAGCTTTCAAGTCCGCAGTTAGAAATAATAGTTCTAAGTGGCGCTTCAATGGCAATTCTGATAATATTAACACCTGTTTTTTGGTCTTCGTTTTCAGTAACTACCGTGTGTAAATCAGCACCAGCTCTAATCAAAGCAACACCACCACCAGCAACAACGCCTTCAGCGATAGCTGCTCTTGTTGCATGCAAGGCATCGTCCACCCTGTCTTTTTTCTCTTTCATTTCAACTTCTGTTGCAGCACCAATGTAAAGGATAGCCACACCGCCAGAAAGTTTTGCTAATCTTTCTTGTAATTTTTCTTTATCGTAATCAGAAGTAGTTTTCTCGATTTGAGATTTAATTTCATTGATACGACCTACAATGATTGCTTTTTCACCTGCACCATTTACCAAAGTAGTATTATCTTTGTCGATAATTACTTTTTCAGCAGTACCTAACATATCAATCGTCGCATTTTCAAGTTTGAAACCTCTTTCTTCAGAGATTACCGTTCCACCTGTCAATACAGCGATGTCTTCTAACATTGCTTTTCTTCTGTCACCAAAACCAGGTGCTTTTACAGCCGCCACTTTTAATGCGCCACGAATTTTGTTTACTACTAAAGTAGCAAGCGCTTCTCCGTCAACATCTTCCGCCACAATTACCAATGGTCTTCCTGTTTGTGCTACTTGCTCAAGGATAGGAAGTAATTCTTTCATAGAAGAAACTTTTTTATCATAGATCAATAAAAATGGTCTATCTAAATCAGCTTCCATAGATTCTGTATTGGTTACAAAATAAGGAGACAAATAGCCTCTATCAAATTGCATCCCTTCTACAATTTTCACTTCATCAGAAGTTCCTTTTGCTTCTTCAACAGTAATAACGCCATCTTTACCTACTTTTTCCATGGCATTGGCAATCATTTCACCAATTTCGAAATCGTTATTCGCAGAGATTGTAGCTACTTGTTTAATTTCTTCTGTACCATTAATTACTTTGGCTTGCGCTTTAAGGTTTTTAACAATATGAATTACCGCTTTGTCAATCCCTCTTTTCAAATCCATAGGATTTGCACCTGCCGCTACATTTTTAAGTCCAGCAGTAAAAATAGCTTGTGCCAATACCGTTGCCGTAGTAGTACCATCACCAGCAGCATCTGCTGTTTTAGAAGCCACTTCTTTCACTAATTGTGCACCCATATTTTCAATTGAATCTTTCAATTCAATTTCTTTTGCTACAGAAACACCATCTTTTGTGATGACAGGTGATCCGAATTTTTTGTCAAGGATAACGTTTTTACCTTTAGGACCTAAAGTTACTTTAACAGCATTTGCTAGTGTATCTACACCTTTTTTAAGTTTTTCTCTAGCGTCTCTTTCAAATATTACTACTTTTGCAGCCATGTTTTTTTTGAATTTTTAATGTTGAATGTTAATTTTTAATTGGTTTAAAATTGATAACTCTAAACCGATAAGTCTAAACTTAATTAAACGATAGCAAAAATATCTGCTTCTCTCATAATCAAATATTCTGTTCCTTCTACTGTAATTTCAGTACCAGAATATTTACCATATAAAACCGTATCGCCAACTTTAACAGTCATTGGTTCGTCTTTTTTACCCGTTCCTACGGCTACAATGGTTCCTTTTTGTGGTTTTTCTTTTGCTGAATCAGGGATATATAATCCTGATGCGGTTTTAGTTTCTGCTGCTGCTGGTTCAACAAGAACTCTGTCAGCTAAAGGGGTTACATTTACGTTTGCCATAATTTTGATGAAGCTATAAATTATAAAATGATATATTTTTAATTCCTTAAAATCTATTTAGCATTAGTTATGCCAAGCCATAATTTATGCCAATTAACAGTCGCTTGCTGTCAGTTTGTCTGTTATCTATGACGTGTAAATTCATTGGCTGACAGGTTTACCTATTTTGTCTAAAATAAGCCATCGAAATCGAACCTTTCAACTTCATTTATTCGTTGAAACTTGTATTCGAATTAAGGTCTGTACCTTCATGCTTGTAACCATAAAGACTTGACTTATGAAAACGCTCAGCAACAATTGGCTTACCGAAGGATTAACAGATTTTGAATATAAAAAATATGTATTATTGGCCTATTTACAAGATGTAAATTCCTCCTTTTCACAAACAAAATTGTACCCACAATTTTCTGAATTGATTTTTCATTATAAAAATGCGATGTCATTCAAAAACAGCAAAAAAACCTTATCCCTTAATTTTCCAAAACAATTGTCTAAGGCTGATTTTCAAAACTTTGTATTGGATTATGAAAATGTGGTGGCAGACGATGCCACCATGAGTGTGATTGATGAAGTATTAGAATTCGCCATTGAAGCATTTTCTAAAACCTTGGCAGATGGCAGTACGATTTACCAAACCGTTGAAGGAAATTTAAGCATAGAACCGATTGGTTTAATGCCTTTAAGAAAAGAAGAAGGATATTTCTTTCTAAAATTCGACAACGATCCAGATACACGAGTTTACAGATTTCAAGTCAGTATATTTGAAAATGCAGATGAAAAATTCAGAGGCATCCATACTGAATATATTGATACCGTTCAAAAAAGAGTTTCCAA
>JBEAZU010000198.1:0-3092 GCA_041169945.1 Bacteroidota bacterium | reverse complement strand
GCGGGTATTTCTCATTTTTTGTAAAAAAGAAATCACCATAAAAATAATCACCATAAAAATGACCACAAATACAAAGCCATTCCCTTTATGTTTTTTACCAATTTGATCGGCTTTAAATTGGCCTGAGGCCAATCCAATAATAGTATTCACCGCTTCGTCCAAACCTGCATAAAACTGACCTTGTTTAAACAAAGGTTTCATTACCAAGGTAGTGATTCGTTTACAGATGCCTGCGGTTAAAATAGGCTCCATGCCATAACCCGTAGCAATAAATGATTTATGCTCTGCTTTGGCCAACAATATTACCACACCATTGTCATTTTTGGCTCCACCCACTCCCCATTTATGCCCAATTTCGGTGGCAAAACTCATTGGATCTTCTCCTTCTAAAGAAGCAATCGTCACAATTACAATTTCTGTGGACGTAGAATCGTAGTATTTCCTAAGCTTATGTTCAAGATTTAATTCTTCTTGAGCCGTCAACATGTCAGCGAGGTCATTTACCAAACGTGGGGGATCGGCTTGCTCAGGTATTTTTTGAGCAAAAGTGGTCAAGGAAATCAGCAGTAAACAGGTGATCAAAGTCACCGAATTTTTAATTGTTTGTAAAAGAAATGTCATCACTTAGTTCGTTCTGATCGTCAGCTTGGTAAGGAAAATGTTGTTGTAATTGTTGTCCAGTGGAGATGATACCTTCGGCTAAACCCGCAGCAAACTGCTGATGGGCAAATTGACTTTTCATTTGGGTTTTAATTTGTTCCCAAAAATGCATCGGCACAACTTTATTGATGCCCGCATCTCCAAGAATAGCAAACTTTTTGTCTTTCACCGCTAAATAAAACAGCACTCCATTACGAAGTGCTGTTTTATGCATAGCCAATAAGGCAAATACAGTGGCTGCTCTGTCCATCACATCCCCTTTACAATGATTTTCGACATGTATCCTTACTTCACCAGAAGTGTTCGCTTCTGCTTGTTGAATGGCATTCAAAAGCAGTGCTTTGTCGGCGTCATTAAAAAAACTTTTAAGCATGTTTTTTAAAATTGAATGTCTGGTGCTTTTTGTGACGCTTCGTCTGCTTTGAAATAACCTTTTTTCTCAAATCCAAACATGCCCGCAAACATATTGTTTGGAAACTTACGAATGTAGGCATTGTAATCTTGCACCGATTCATTAAATCTCATTCTTTCTACCCCAATTTTATTCTCAATGCTTACAATTTCAGCTTGTAATTCTAAGAAATTTTGGTTGGATTTAAGGTCTGGGTATTTTTCAACCACCACCATTAAACGACCAAGTGCAGAACTCAAACCATCTTGGGCAGCTTGAAATTTCGCCAAACTTGCTTCATCGAGTTTATCAGGACTAATATTGACAGCCGTTGCTTTTGCTCTTGCATTTACAACAGCCTCTAAAGTGCTTTTTTCAAAGTTTGCTGCTCCTTTTACGGTGGCCACTAAACTTTTCACTTTATCGACCCTCAATTGGTAAACGTTTTGTACTTGCGCCCAAGAAGCATCCACTTTTTCTTGTTTTTCGACCATAGAATTGTACCCACAAGAACTTAAACTTGCGATTGAAAGCACCACTAGTAAATTTAAGAATAACCTTTTCATTGATTAATATTTAGTTTTAAGTAATAATACACAATTAATAGTAATGGTACGCTAAACCAATACTTCTAATAAAGTTTTGAACATCACATACTGTCCTTTGTAATTTTGTTCTACAGCAGCCATAAACGTTGCTTCATAGTCAATTTCATATTTTGCTACATCAGCCATGTCGTTCATAAACAACTGACAAGAATAAGTGGTTCCGCCATTGTCATGTTCGTTTAACATGCGCATAATTTTATAATCAGCCACCAAACCCGAGAGTAATATGGGTGGTATTTGTACATTTTTCAACCAGCTGAACCATTGTTCATGGATGACATTTTCGACATTAAAGGTGATGCTATAGAGGATCATTTTGTTGTGTTCTTAATTCAATGCCTGCAAGATAGCTAAGGTAAAGTAGTTAAAAAAATTAAATCGGTATAAGTGTCCATATTTCAGGGTAAGCGGCCCTTAAATCAAAGTAGACAACAATATGACACAAGCATCAAAAAGAAAAGCCATGTAAATCAATACATGGCTTTTCTTTTTGATGGTGTAAAATTGTTATCTCGCAATTTGAACCCATTTTTTAATGGTTTTATTTGGACATGAAGGTCTCATTGTATAGTAATAAATACCATCACTGGCTCCGCCACCATCCCATTTGTTATCATAATCGTCTGATTGAAATATTTGTGTACCCCATCTGTTGTACACCTCAATGGCTACGGTAGAATTTGGTGCTTTTCTGATTTCAAAGTAATCATTAATTTGGTCTAAATTGGGTGTGAAAATGTTTGGTTCATTCAAGTTCCAATCTACCGCTTTCACCACATGGTCAGCACGCGATTTACAACCATTGCTATCGGTAGCTTCCACCGTATACATCGTGGCAAGTTTAGTAGGTTTCGCCCAAATCTTAACAATGGTATCGTTTAAACCATTGATGTACACACTGTCTTCGTACCAAGCATAACGATACTTTGGTGCCGACTGTTTTGTAATGGCTGCCGTAAGTTCTACTGCAGTACCTAAACAAATAGAATCTAGTGCAGTCAAAGACAATTCAGCTTGAGGGAATACATCAATAAAGAAAGTATAAGGTTTTAGCAAACCACAAATTGAATCTTTGATTGACAAAATATAAGATTGTTTTTTATAGAGATTCACTGTCAAAACAGAATCAATTCCTATTACTCCAAGGCTATCGAATTTCGACCAGCTGTATTTATTACCTTTAAAATACAGAGGATGTACTTTATAATTAACCCCTTGACAAATGGTGTCATTCAAGTTTTGATCAATAATATCCCTGTTAATAACTGTTATGATATTGGAGCCCGTAGAACAGCCATTGATATTGGTAGCCGTAACCGAATATAATCCGGAAGCAGTAGCCGATATGGCTAATGAATTAGAATTAGCAATTGGAAGAATGCCATTGTACCATGCAAAAGAAACATTGGCTGTCGCAGAATCTAATGACAAGG
>JBEAZU010000197.1:0-3500 GCA_041169945.1 Bacteroidota bacterium | reverse complement strand
GATTCGGCTTGTATACCCAATACAGAGGTGAGGCTACTGGTGTTGACATCGCTAAACACGCTCTCATTGAAATTAAATATGTCGGCTATGCCAATGCCTTCAAAATGATAGTTTTTGTTGGCTTGGTAACTATTGAGTTGTTGCCAATGAATAAAGCCAAAATCATTGGCTTGTATCAAAACACTATTTTTTTCGCCTAGGTATTGGTAGCTCATGGAAGTCGACACGCCTAAGCCATTGCTGTTTTTGCGGTTGTCTGAAAATTGAAAATCTCCTTCCGTATCAAAATCAATATACTGGCCTTCTGCTTCGGTAAACAGGTTCGCTTTGGGGAGTGACAATTGTTTAAGGCTCATGCCATTCAATACCGAAAATCCTAGGCCCCATATTCCTTTTCCTATTTCTTGGCTGATGCCAAGGGATAGTTGTTGGTATAAAATATTGGTAAAGCTGCTCGGACCGAGATTGACAGTACTGCCCGCAAACATTTTGTTACCATTTAAGGCTAGTGTAGGCAATTGGTGGTTAAATCCAAAGCTTACTAAATTTTTGTTTTTCAATCCTAAAATGTAATGCCTTTTTGCGGTGTGTTTAAAAGTCAGTGTTAAACATTGGTCTGCCCCAAACCCTATGATGTTGTCTGCATGTAGCGATGACAGTAGCTTATGTTTACGCAATTCTGTTAAGCCATGGGCATAGCTAAACTCCGATATGTCATCGCTCGTGATGCTGTTGGTGTTGAGGCTGTATCCTCCCGATAAACTTACCTTCAAAAATGAAGTGGTATCTTTTTGCCATTGTATTGCCCATGGCAATTCGGCCGGATTACTTACCTCATTTTGGGCCCAAGCAAGGGGAGGTGATGCCAATATCATCAGGCACAAAAGGGTTTTAATGGCTTGATTTGGCATCGATGGTATAAATAAAATCTCCTACTAATTTAATGTCCATGTTGTAATCGGTAAATAGTTTCTCAAATTGGAGCGGAGGACTTGCGAATTTGATGTCTAAGAGCAACCGGGCTGAGGTAGCGATGGTATTGATTTGCTTTTTGGTAAATGGAAATTTCAAAACGCTGTGTGTTTTTTTGTTTACTCGCCCTGTTAGGTCTGCTTTACCCGCCAAAATAGGGTCAGTGGTATGCAAGGAGTCTATGATTTGATTTTGTTGGTTGAGTACATAAATGCTTAGAAAGGCATTGAATGGAAATTGATTGTCAATCATAAAATTTAAGCTACCCGATTGAATTTTATCACTATTGCTAATGCTGTTTAGCCCTAAATTGACCGTGTCTTTGAGGCTTAGGTTGTCAATATTCACCGCCAAAGGAATGTCAATGGCAGCATCAACTTTAATGCTGCTTTCTTTTAACAAAAAATCATCATAGGTGTGTAAGTTCCCAAGTGGGTTTAGTTGTAAGGCAACTTTGTAGGTGATTTTGTCGGGTTTTAAAGCAATAAGTTTAGTGATGTTTGAATTGCTTTGGTCAATAGATATGCTGGTGATGCTCGGTTCAAAGGGTGTTTCTTGGGCTTTTTTAACAGCATATTTGGTGTTCATCGCGGTGCCCGTAAGGGTCAAGCTTTGGTTGTTGAGGGTATTGTAGGCCGTAAATTCTTGAATGACTATTTCCCCATTGATGCCTACTCCGTTGGTAATATGTAAATCGACCGATGCTTTTTCTAAAGCGAAGGTACTGCTGGCAAATTTCTTAAAACTGGTAATCGTTTTTTCTCCTGCCACTACATACAAGGAATCGCCTAAATAGCCTTTGGCAGAAGCCGCGACCAAGTTTTTCATGCGAAGGTCAACCGTCAAACTGTCTTGCAAGGACAGGTATACCAATTTGCCCGAATACCTGATTCTTCCCAATAAAATACTGTTGAGGGTGTTAAAAGTGTCGGTGCTGGCTGTCGGGTGTCGTAGGGGGTTGAGGTTAGCACAAGTAAGGTCAAAATCGTAATCGGTGAAATTAAATGATTTGATAAAAGTGGCAGGATTGGCCACGCTGCCAGGATTTACCTTTTCTTTGGTACTAAAGGGTATGTTTTGGCTCGATAAGCTAGGGATGTTGTATTCAAAATAGAGGGTATCTTGGGCGGTGCTGGTGACATTGATATTCACTTCCCCCGAGCGTAATACGGCTTTTTTAATTTCGTATTTGCCCATGTTTTTAAATGGAATCAAGTCATCTTGGTCAATAACATCTTGTTGGGGAAATACAGCTACGGCCGAGGACACTTTTACATTGGAAATGGTCATCTGAAATGCAATGGTTTGGTTAGTGTCAATCACGTTTTGTTTTAAGCCATTGGTGACTAGGGTGATGGTTGGAATAATTGCTTCTAGGTCACCTTCAATTGTTTTTCCGGCAAGGTCTTCATGAATAGATTGTGAACTTCCTGCCGGAATTGTAATGTTTGTTTTTTCAAAAATGATGGTGCCAGATGACTGGTTTCTAAACTGTATGGTAATGTCTTGTATGTCAACTGGTAAATTATTGCTGATTTTTAAATCTAAATCCCCGCTGATTAAAGTCGCTGATTTGAAAAAGCTGTTGGCATTAAAATAATAGGGACCAAGTGGCCCTTGTGTGATGGTGGGTGGCAATAATTCTGCCCAGAAAGGAGGTAACATTACCCCATCAAAACTGTTGATAAAAGCAAATGGGGTTTGGTTAATGATGTTGCCCAATGAAAATTGTTGGGTAGTACTTTGTGGGTCTAATTTTAGGGTTTGTAAGGTGTATTTTTTGGAGAATGGTATTTCGCCAAACTTAATTAAGGTATCAAATCGAATGGCTGTCAAAGGCAATAAGGTGGAAATGGTATAACTTGAATCGTGCTTTACTTTGATAATAGTGTCTGTTACCAAACTTTTAATGCCAATATTGGTATGCAAAATTGGGCTAAGCAGGTTGGTATGCCATGTAGGTAACTCGTATTTACGCAAACAGCTTTGCGTAAATAAAGAGGCAAATACCACAATAAAAAGAAGTAGATTTTTCAATAAAGGAGGCTTTTCACTGTATACGATTTCTTAAGCTTAAGTAAGTCATCGCGAGCATACAATGATAAGGAATAAATTATACATTATGCAGCAATAATGATGATTGTTGCTGCCTGATTAAGCCAAAAAAATTCAAAAAAGATTTACCTCAGTGCTCCAAATTGCTTGTGGTTAACCATTACCAATTACCCCGAATTTCATACTGGGCTATAATAAAGTAATCTTTCGGGTTGGTACACATTACCCGGAGGGTTGAAGTAGAATGCCATAGGCGCAAGTTATGGTTGAATAGAAAAGTCGATTACCACTATGTTTTGTCAAAAAAGCAATCTTTGAATATTACATCTCCCCAATTACTTTCAAATAAAACTCCGCTTCTTTGGTGCTGGTAGAATCCATGAAACGGATGATGTATTCCCCTTGTGCCACTTTCGACATGTTGATGGTATTGGTAAACTTGTCGAGTGTACCCGTAAGCATCGTTTTTCTAT
>JBEAZU010000196.1:0-5592 GCA_041169945.1 Bacteroidota bacterium | reverse complement strand
ATTATTGACAAAGTAAGGATTTCTGGTAATACCAAAACCAATGACCATGTGGTGTTGAGGGAGATTCGTACTTTACCCGGACAAAAATTTAGCCGTGCAGATATTATTCGTTCTCAAAGAGAATTGTCTCAATTAGGCTATTTCGATCCTGAAAAAATCAGTATTGTTCCTGTTCCTAATCCTCAAAAAGGAACGGTGGATATAGAATACAATGTCACTGAAAAACCAAGCGATCAAATGCAATTGTCAGGTGGTTGGGGTGGTTATTATGGCTTTGTAGGTACTTTAGGACTTGCCTTTAATAATTTTTCATTGAGAAATATTCCTCACTTTAAAAAATGGTCTCCCTTGCCTTCTGGTGATGGACAACGTTTTTCAGTGAATTTTCAAGCCAATGGGCCATCCTATCAAAACTATTCTACTTCATTTACTGAGCCGTGGTTAGGGGGTAAAAAACCGCATTCTTTCACCGTAAGTTTTAACCATTCCATTTCTAGAACTGGACTTGGCGCTTCTGCTGGTTTAGGTTCAAGTTCCAATTCATATTTATTAAATGGTGGTATGAGTACTCCTTCCATGAATAATTTTGGCGCCTATACCTTCAAAGGTGCTGATGCGAGCTTGCCAGGTTCTTTAAAGTTAACAAGCTTGTCGGTAGGTTTAGGAAAGCGATTGAGATGGCCTGATGATTATTTTACCTTGAGTCATTCTCTTGCGTATAATTTTTATCAATTGGATAATTATGGCGGCTTAGGTTTCTTTACCTCAGGCAATGCCAATAACTTTTCATTTACCAATACTTTATCGAGAAACAGTATCGATAACCCTACCTTTCCAAGAAGGGGGGCAAATATGACCTTGAGTTTGGCCATGACCCCTCCTTATTCCTTGTTTAAATCTAAGGATGCCTACAAAACTGAATCTGCAGCCGATAAATTTAAATTTGTAGAGTATTATAAAATGATGTTCGATTGCAATTGGTTTACCAAAATTGTCGGCAATTTAGTGTTGAGTACAAGGGCGCACATGGGCTTCTTGAATGCTTACAATACTTCATTGGGTATTGGTCCTTTTGAAAGATTTGTGGTTGGTGGGGATGGCTTATCTGGCTTTAATTTCTTGTTAGGCTCTGATGTAATTGGTTTAAGAGGATACCAAAGTAGGTCTATTATTACCCAACAAGATGCCAATTCTAATGGAGGGGTAGCGTATAATAAATATGTGTTTGAATTAAGGTATCCAATTACGCTTAATCCTGCGGCAACCGTTTTCGTATTGGCTTTTGCAGAAGGTGGCAATAACTGGGGCAATTATAAAGAAGTTAATCCGTTTAACTTATATAAATCAACAGGGTTGGGGGCTAGAATATTTATGCCTGCCTTTGGGATGATAGGGATAGATTATGGTATTGGACTTGATGCTGTGCCTGGAAATCCAGCCGCTAACTCGCAACGATTTACCTTCACCATTGGTCAACAAATTAGATAGTTCAACAAATTTTACAGGAAACCAAAATATATTGTTGTGAAAAAACTACTTATTTTTATTGTTTCGACTCTGTTTTGCTTACAGGTGGTGCATGCTCAAAAATTTGGGTATGTAGATACGGAGTATATTTTGGGTAAAATGCCTGAATATAAAAAAGCGCAAGATGAACTCGATCAAATTTCTGAAAAGTACCAAAAAGAAGTACACGATATGCTTGAGGCTGTTGAAAAAGACCGCAAAGCCTACCAAGCCGAAGAAGTATTGCTCACCGATGAATTGAAAAAAGAAAAACAAGACACCATTGCGGCGCGAGAAAAAAGAGCTAGAACCTATCAAAAAAAAATATTTGGCTTTGAAGGTTTGATTTTCCTAAAAAAACAAGAACTTGTGAAGCCGGTTCAAGATAAAGTGTTTGAAGCCATTGAAAAAGTGGCCAAGGCAAAACAATTACAAATTGTGTTTGACAAATCCGGCGATTTAGTAGTGCTTTATTCCGATTTAAAACACGATTATTCTGATTATGTTTTAGAAGAATTAGGTCTTGGAGATCCCAAAGACACCGTAGATAATAAAAAGTAAACATCATAATTAATTTAAACAATGAACATGCCATTTAAAACCATCTTTGCTGCCGTATTATTAGCTATCGGTGTAACTGTAGTTGCGCAAGCGCAATCTACTAAAGCATTAAAATTAGGATACACTAGTGTTGATTATATTTTAGTTCAATTGCCTCAAAGCAAGCAAATTGAATCAGAATTAAAAGCCTATGAGGCGCAATTGACCAAACAATTACAAGACAAAAACAAAGAACTGCAAGATAAATATGCTGCTTATCAAAAAGGAGAAGCTTTAATGGCTGAACCAGTGAAAGCGGATAAACAAAAAGAGCTACAAGATTTACAAGCTAGAATTCAAGAGTTTCAACAAAATGCTGAATCTTCTATGCAGAAAAAACAACAACAGTTGTTACAACCTGTATATGAATTAATTCAAAAAAATATTAAGTTGGTGGCCGATGAAAATGGTTATACCTATGTGTTTAACTCTGATGTGTTATTACATGGTCCTGAAAGCGATAATCTTTCAGACTTGGTATTGAAAAAGTTAGGCGTTACGCCAGCGCCAAAAACAACACCAGCTTCTACCGCGCCTATGGCTCCAAAACCTACAGCTCCTGCTGCAAAATAATAAAACTGAAAATTTTAGCTAAGACCCTGCTGTATGCAGGGTCTTTTTTTTGATTTTTTTATAGCGTATAAGTCAAGCTGAATGGCTATATTTAAGACTCATTTGTAGACTTCGCATCATGACCATTTCTCCTTCCTATCTTCATAAAGGCGATACCGTTGCTATCGTGGCTACTGCTCGTTTTATTGCAGCAGAATCACTTTTACCTGTTTTAGCTTTGTTTGAAACTTGGGGACTTCAAGTATATATTCACCCTTCTTTGTATTTGCAAGACCATCAGTTTGCGGGCAATGATGCGCAACGTGCTGAAATGCTACAAGATTTACTCGACAACGCGACCATTAAAGCCATTATTTGTGCAAGAGGTGGTTATGGTACGACTAGGATTATTGACCAAATTGATTTTACAACTTTTAAAAACCATCCCAAATGGATTGCGGGTTTTAGTGATGTTACCGCTTTGCATGCACGCTTACACCGTTTTCATATTCAGTCATTACATAGCATAATGCCGGTGTTGTTTGACCATGAACAGGCTCAACTTTCTGTAAGGTCTTTAAAAGATACCTTGTTTGGTAAACCCAATACATTTCATGTTGCTGCGCATGCCTACAATAAAAAAGGCCAAGCAACAGCCCCATTAATTGGAGGTAATTTGTCTATTGTTGCTCATTTAATGGGTACCCCAGATGAATTAAACACGGTAGGAAAGATTTTGTTTTTAGAGGATTTGGATGAATATTTATACCATATCGATAGAATGATGGTACAACTCAAAAGAGGAGGGAAGTTGGCTACCTTAGCCGGATTGGTGATTGGGCATTTTACCGATATGAAAGACAATCCTATTGCTTTCGGAAAAAATGCCTTGGAAATCATTGCCGCCCATGTGGCGGAATTTGATTTTCCAGTTTGTTATGGATTTCCTGTGGGTCATGCCTATGACAATTTGACCTTGATTTGTGGGGCAAATTATACGCTTTCTGTTACTGCTGAAGGATCACAATTGGCCTTGGCCTAAACGTTTTTGAATATGAAAATTTTACACACCGCCGACTGGCATTTAGGGCAAACCTTTATGCAAAAGTCAAGAAAAGAAGAACACCAACTATTTATTGATTGGCTTTTGAAGACCATCAAGGCGCAACAAATTGATGTGGTGATCATCGCCGGTGATATTTTTGATGTGGCTAATCCTGCCATAGAAGCCATGGATTTGTACCATCACTTTTTGTTGGAAGCGTATCGCTTGCAGGTGGAAGTGATTGTCGTGGGAGGAAACCATGATTCTGCTGCCCGATTAAATACCACAGGTGCATTACTTAGTTTACTACATGTACATGTGATAGGAGGAGAATTGGCTGCCTTAGGAAAGATAATTCCTTTGCGTGACAAAGAAACACTTGACATTAAAGCCGTGGTGGTAGCGGTGCCTTATTTAAGGGATGCAGACATTCGTAAAATTGCAGAAGGAGAAGAGGTCTTGGCTGCTCATCATCAATTTGCCGCGAGTATTCAAAAACATTATGATACCTTATTGTTACAAGCCAATACGCAATTTCCAAATGTTCCTGTGATTGGTACGGCTCATTTGTATGTCAATGGCAGTGCCGTTTCAGACAGTTCCAAAGAAAATATGCATGCCATAGGTACACTCGGTCAAATTTCTTCGGGTGCCTTTGCTGAGGGTTATCGTTATATCGCCATGGGACACATTCATAAACCGCAAATAATTGCTCATCAAGGAAGTGTGGTGGTGAAATATGCGGGCTCTCCAATTCCTTTGAGTTTTAGTGAAAGAGAGGATCTTAAGGAAGTTACACTTGTCAGCCTTGTGGAGAATCAATTTGAATATACGGTACTGCAAGTACCCTTGTTTAGGCCATTAATTCGATTTAAAGGTGCTGCACAAAAGGTAATCAATGCTTTAGCGGCTTACCAACACCAAACGCCTTTGCCTGCATGGGGAGAAATTATTTTAACGGAACGTGTTGATTTTATTGATTTTAATCAACATGTGGCGCAAAGTTGTGCCGACAATCAAATTGAAATTTTAAACAGACAGTTGTTGATTGATCAGTCTGTGCATCAATCGGTTCGGGAAGCCTATGTTGCAGGTGCAGATAATAATCCGCTTGAAAATACCAGGGAGATTTTTAAATTAAAATGTGAAAAGGCAGGCTTAGATGAAACCAATACCAATACCTTGCTGCCTCTTTTTGATGCAATTGTAACACAAGTGAACGACGCTAATTAAACCTTGAGCGATGAAAATTTTAAAAGTTATCCTGCGTAATCTTCATTCGCTGAAAGGCAGTCATACCATTGATTTTGCCAATGGCGTTTTAGCCAATGCTGGCTTGTATGCCATCACTGGCCAAACGGGTGCTGGAAAATCTACCATTTTAGATGCCATAACCTTGGCTTTGTATGGTCAAAGCAATAGACATGGCAATGTGAAAGCGGAAGAAGAAATCATTACAAGAAATGAAAAAGAAGCTTTTGCAGAAACTACTTTTGAAGTCAACCACGAGGTATATGTGGCGCGTTGGGCCGCATCTTACACCAAAAATAGAACCTTAAAAGCTACTGAAAGAAGGTTGTACAAACAGTTGGATGGCGATTTATTGCTGCTTGCTGAAGGGGTTTCCGCTACCCAAACAGCAATATTGGGCATTATAGGCTTGAACTTCGATCAATTTACCAAATCGGTATTGTTGGCTCAAAATAATTTTTCAGCTTTTTTAAAAGCAAAACCTAGTGAACGGGCAGAAATGCTGAGTAAAATCACAGGAACACAGATTTATGAGGAAATTTCCAAGGCTGTTTTTGAGCAAACCAGTATTTTAAAAGAAGAAATTAACCAACTTACGGCACAGTTAAGTAGCGATTTGCTTGATGAAGATACCATTG
>JBEAZU010000195.1:0-3097 GCA_041169945.1 Bacteroidota bacterium | reverse complement strand
TGGTTAACTTCTCCCGTTTTTAAGGTATAAGGACCTTCGAATGTTGTTCCGCAATTTTCCCAATGAAAAGGGCTCGTCATTACATTTACAAAAGGGTAGTTATTTTTGTTGATGCCATATTCTATAACATTCTTGCCATCAATCATCGTATCGCCATCCAACGTAAATGATAATCCTGCTGGCGTACCATTAGATATAAATGTTTTCTTTCTGAAAATATGCCAAATTTTAGATTCTCCTTCCGTTGAAATACTGTCGAATTTTAAAGTTAATTCACCTCTCACTCTATGCACAATGGTGTCGGCCTTTAATAAATCCGAAAATTTACCTCCTGTGGCATTGGTGATGGTTTGCTTGCCATTGTAAGTTACAGAGGTTTGAGTGGCATTGTAAAATACTTTGTAATTATTAAAAGTTACTTCTAACACCGCATTGGTATCTGCAAACTTTGTTCCTCTAATAAGTTTTACATCAATACTTCCACTTTTGATTTTAGTGCCACAAGTGGTGTCATTATAACTAATTTTAAAGTCTTTGCCATTAAGGGTAAATTTACCACAGGGCAGTACCACTTTGGGGTTTCCTTCCGTTCTAGCAGCGGTATAATCGTCAGATTTGTAAATCTTTTCTATGTCATCATTGACATTGTCTAATTCATTCTTTGCAGAAGCATCATCGGCTTTTTGGGTGCTGAGGGGGATATTTTCTATTGGCAAAATGTCATCGGTAGGTGTTCTTTTACAACCTAGGAGTAACATGCTGATTGCAAAACTTGACAGTAAAATTATTTTTTTCATGGTAGTGTTTTTTTGTTTAGGAGAATTTAAGTCTTTTGATGTATTTATGGTAAAAAGGTTTAATGAGCATTTTAGTTGATTAATTCATTGATGACTACAGAGGCGCAAAAGCAGCCAAATATAGGCGGTAAATAAGAAATGGTGCCTATCACTGATTTTTTATTATTGGAGCCATCAGTCAAAATAACCCTTTCTCTATCAATTTTTTCGGTAGAGAAAATCACTTTTACCCCTTTAAATATACCCTGTTGATGCAGTCGTTTTCGAACATACCTTGCCAATTTACAATTATAGGTTTCAGAGATATCGCCAATCACCACTTTACTTGGATCCATTTTACCACCTGCACCCATAGAACTTACTAATTTAATTTTTCTGTCAAGTACATGTTTGATGAGGTAAATCTTGGGAGTAAGGGTATCTATGGCATCAATTACGTAATCGGGTTGGTGTTGGTCAAGGAGGTTCGGGATGGCTTCATTAATTAAATAGACCTGTACCATTGCAAGGTTTAAGTTAGGATTAATGTCTTTTAACCTATGGCCAACCGCTTCTACTTTAGGGAGTCCATTGGTACTTAGGAGTGCACCCAATTGTCGATTTCTATTGCTTTGCTCCACTACATCACAATCGACGATGACCATGTTGCCAACACCTGCTCGTGCAATCATCTCTGCGGCTGCTGCTCCAACTCCGCCTAAGCCAACAATCATTACCTTAGCATTTGTAAGTTTATGTAGCTTTTCGTCTCCAAGTAATAATTCGGTTCTTACGTTCCAATGGTTTACTAACATGTAAATCTTGTGGTTTAGGGTATGTGTTTATGCATTTAGGGAATAGGAAACGATATCGTTATGTGTGTATTAACGCAATATTTTTCCCTATAGCAAACATGAAATGACTGTTTTGTGAATTCAAAAATATAAAATAATCGGTAAATTAACCTGTCAAATTCAACTATATTATGCAGTGTTGTTATTTGAAATGGCTAATTATAAAGGTTTTTAAGGATAATTAGCCTTACGATTTTCCAAATCACCGTTGTAGAAATTGATGCTATACTTGTTTATGACAACTAAAGGCTATATTTTTAAGACAACATACGGCTATCTTCGTGTATAAATTATTTTTAACTTGGGGAAAGGCATTGACAAAGACAATTAACATGATGGTATATAAATTTAAGCTTTTGGCCTCTTTTTCTGATTTGACACATTATGTAAGCACGAGGCAGGAAGGGGTGAGTGTAGGCGAAAAAGCAGGATTGAATTTGAGTTTCAGTGTAGGAGATGAGGTTGCCAATGTGGTAGAAAATAGACGACTATTGGCGGAACATATGGGTATAACTTCCTCCCAATTTGTTTTTCCAACACAAACCCATTCATCCAATGTTAAAATTGTTTCGGCCATTACTTCAAGTGAAGATTTAGCCGACACCGATGCATTGGTAAGCAATGTGCCACACATTTGTTTAAGTGTGATGTCTGCCGACTGTGTACCTATTTTACTTTTTGATCCTGTGAATAAGGTAGTGTCCGCCATACATGCGGGTTGGAGAGGAACTGTGGCTGGCATCGTCACCAAAACGATCCAAGTCATGGAATCGGAATTTGGGTCAGAAGCAGCGCAATTAATTGCTTGCATTGGCCCCTCCATAAGTGAGGAGGTTTATGAAGTGGGGGAATCGGTAATTAAAGCGGTAACCGACTTATTTGGTACTACCGAAGGACTTATTGCCATGAAAAATGAAAATGCAGGTATGTTTAACCTTTGGGAAGCCAATAAGCGATTGTTATTAATGTCTGGAGTGCTTGAAAGTAAAATTGAAATTGCGGGTATTTGTACCTTTAAAAATAGTGATACTTTTTTTTCGTATCGCAAATCACCTCAAACAGGTCGTTTTGCGGCAGGAATTTGTCTTCAAAACTAAAGCATTAAGTACAAACAAGCTTGTTGACTGTTTGTACTTAATGCTTTTCATGGTTTGTTATTTTAAAATTTCTACCCTTACGGCGTTGTAGCCTTTCTTCCCTTTTTCTAGTTCATACCTTACTTGGTCGTTTTCACGAACTTGGTCAATTAAGCCTGAAGAATGAACAAAAATGTCATCTCCTGAATTTTCTGATTTGATAAACCCAAAACCTTTTGAGTTATTAAAGAATTTAACGATACCTGTTGCCATTAGATTAAATGTTTTTAAATAAATAATTAAATTTAAAGAAACCTTTAGGATTCCTTTTTTTGCTTAAAATTGTTTTTTATTAAAATATCAATCCGTCAAATAAAAAAACAAATTTAAC